>JBBSSE010000319.1:0-4247 GCA_038242375.1 Chitinophagales bacterium | reverse complement strand
GATGTTTTCGTTTTGGAGAATCCACTTTGCCTGGCAAATTTGAGCAATTTCAGCGATGCTATAGTGGATGCTTACGGTCACGGATTATTTATTTTTTTTGCTTCCTGGTTATTTTTATAGATCGAAAATAATACGGAACCTCCCAGGCATACTACAATAGCAACAAGAGATACCCATACCGGAAAGTTAATTCCAAAGAAAGAAATCAACATTTTCAGGCCGATAAATACCAATACAATGGCAATCCCTTCTTTGAGGTATTTGAATTTTACGACCGCTCCTCTCAATAAAAAGAACAAAGACCGTAATCCTAAAACCGCAAAAGTATTTGAGGTATAGATGACCATTTTATTCTGGGTAATGGCAAATACAGCCGGGATAGAATCCAGTGCAAAAACGAGATCCGTTGCAGCAAGCATGATCAGTACGACGAATAACATGGTATAATGTTTCTTGCCATCAATCTTTTTGGTGAACTTTCCACTGCTGTTATCCGCCGTTAAAGGCAAGAGTCTTTTTAATATTTTGTACACCGTATTATCTTCAGCTTTAAATTCCGCTTCAGAATCTACGACAAACATTTTGATACCCGTGTAAACGAGGAAGGCTCCAAATATGTACAAGATCCAATGGAATTCTTCAATAAGTACAATACCAACAGTGATGAAGATAATCCGCAGAATAATGGCCAGGAGAATGCCTAATAACAACACCCTGTTTGCATGCCTTTCCGGAATATTAAAGTAAGAAAATATGAGTATGAATACAAAAATGTTATCGATGCTTAATCCCCATTCCATAAGATAGGCACTTAAGTATTCTAATGCAAGCGTGGAGCCATCTTCAAACCATACAAATACACCAAAGCCCACTCCAAGTGTTACCCAAAAAAGCGTTTGAAAAAAAGCTTGCTTAATCGTGATGCTATGCCCTTTCTTACTCAACAAGCCCAGATCGAAAATAACAGCAATGACTAATACAATTCCGAAAACCAAATACGTTATTTCTGTTGTGGTCATTATATCTATTTATAGGGGTGCAAAGATAAGTTTGCGAAAATTTAAAAATAAACCTTTAAAAGCAAAATCCGATTTAATCGTTTCAGGTTAATTTAATTTCTTACATATCTTCTTTTTCGTATGAATTGGTAAACAAATCCAAAGATCAGGATCAGTCCGACGGGTACGGCGATATTTAAAACCTCCCAAAAATTACGGTCAGCATTTATTTTCTTTGGATCCAAAAGTCGGAGCTGATAATCTTTACCTCTCGCCTCACTTAATCCGTCTTCATTGACGAGGTATTCGAGGCAGTTTTCTACAAATTGCTTGTTGGCAAATTGATATTCATATTGACTGCCGATGGTGTAATGGTTCACACCCATTGGAAGTGGATTTCCCTGTGATACGCCATTTAATGCAATATCTCCGTCTGCTACCAAAATAATCTTGCTGTCTTTTATTCCTTCGCCTAAAAATGGAGTGCCATAACCCTGGAGTGAATCCAATTTAGCTGTGCTTACCCGGTTTCTAAAAAAGGAAGAAAATTTCCCTGCCAATAAAACTCCTGCTATCAATCCTTTCTGATTAAATTCTGCATCCACGGGTGCATTTCTGTTTTCTGTACCACTGATCAAAGCCGGTGTGGCAATGCTTCTTGAATTGTCAGAAGATCTTAATAAAACAGTTTTTTTAATTCCCGGTGCTGCAACAGTATCAATTGTGTTGGCAAATTTCCCGGCTACCAATCCCAGATTTTTATTGATCACACTATTTTGAGGTGATTCAAATAATGGGAAATAATTCCAATGTAGAAATTCAAACTGATCCTTATCGTTTACATTGAAAGGGAGAAAATCACTTTGAAGATCCATCAGCAGATCGGGATTGATGCGTGCTCCATACCGGAAAAATAAATCATTCAATTCGAGGTTGCGATCATACGCGATAACCTGGTTTTTGATTTGAAGGCTATCCATTTCCGCTTCTAATCTGTCAATGAAAAATAGGAGATTTCCTCCACGCATGACGTATTGGTCAATCTTCATTTTTTCGGCATCAGAAAATGGACGGGTTGGTTTTACCATCATCAATACCTTAAAAGTATCTGGTATTATAGGCTCCTGTTCCAGGTTCACCGTAAATAATTGATAATTTTTCTTCAAAATATTCTCCACCAGGTCATAGGTATTAATGCCCATTGGTTCGCCATTTCCTGTAGCGTATGCTATCAGATGCCGGTGAGGATTGGAGATCTTTAAAAGAGCATCTGCAAATTTGTATTCCAATAAGGCCTCCGCGCTGTTTAGTTCCGGTGGGGTGATGATGGTTTTGGTACCTGTATATAAATTAACCGCCTGAAGTTTACTATTATAATTGACCAGCGCTGCCGGGTAAACGTATTGAGATTGTTCGCCTGCCTTTAATTGAATTTTTAGATTTATAGGAATGATACCCAAGGAACTTAATGTATCACCGTAAGTGATTTCTGTACCGGGAACCTTTTCATCTGCCGACATTAGCTTATAATGAATCTTACCACGGGAATAATCTTTAAATTCCTGCAAGGTTTCTAAGGAAGCCGTCGAAAGCTTTTTAAATCCGGAGGGAAGATCCCCTTTCAGAAAAACCAAAACTTCCACTTCGTTATCTAAATTCTTTAAAATATCTTTTACCGGTTGGCTGATGGTAAAGCGTTTCTCATTAGTGAGATCAAAACGCGCATGAAATAATGAAGCCAGGTAATTGATCACCAAAAAACCAATTAGAGCGATAACCCACCACCATTTATTTTTAAAAGAAGATTTCATTTTAGATGGGCTTATTTTTTATGTAAATTTTCTTGTGTGGCAAATAAGAAGAGAAATATAATGCTCAGGAAATAAATAACATCCCTGCTATCGATCACGCCGCGGCTGATACTTTGATAATGAAAATCTATACCGATCATCTCAATATAATAATCTGCATTTCCGGTAAATACGGGTAATTGGCTAAGCGCGCCAAAGCCGAAATACAAAACGATGCAGGCAAAGGCGCTTAGGAGAAAAGAAATAACTGCGTTGGAAGTGATACTTGAACACCATAAGCTAATGGCGGCAAACACAGCCCCCAATAAGAAAAGACCGATATAGGAACCAATGATTGCTCCTCCGTCTATTCCACCTGTTGAAGAGAGAGCTTGAATGGTGACCACATATAGAATAGTGGGAATAAGTGCAATGATGATGATTAAAAGAATTGCGGCATACTTTCCTAAAACGATTTGCCATCTTGTAAGAGGCCGTGTTTTTAGCGTTTCAAACGTGCCGGATTTAAACTCATCTGCCAGGCTGCGCATACAAAGCGCAGGAATTAGAAAGATAAATACCCAGGGAGCAAGATCAAAAAAAGCTACGAGAGTGGCATACCCGAAATCAAAAATATTGCTGTCTTTTAAAATAAAAAGATAGAGCGCGTTCACCACCAGGAACAATATAATGGTAATGTATCCGGTGAGACTACTGAAAAATTGATGGATCTCCTTTTTGGCTATTGCTATCATATTAGAAAACGCAAGTTAAGGCTGAAAAATAATTAAAAGTTTTTGATAATCAGAAAATCAAATATTTGTGTAAACAATATGGCATTCATAGATTCAGTTTACACGCGAATTGAAATCTTTATTTATATTAGAATACTTTTTTTAATAAAGCAGCGTTTTATAAAAACGATGTGTCTTACAATATATTACCCCTAACTTTTTATCTAACGGAAATAATTTAATTGAAAAGCAATTCTTCTCTTTGGATATTACTTAAAATGTTTACCAAAACATTCTGCAAGCCCCTATTTTAGGGGCTTTTTTAATTGATAGGGGTAAAGATTTACTATACGATATTGTCTAATTTACTTTTCAATCACCTTACAAAATATAGGAAGTAATCAATAACATTAAAAAAGACCGTTTAAATAAACGATCTTTTTTAATGTGCTTATAAATATTATACTCCAAAACTTTCACCACAACCACAACTTCTTGCTGCATTGGGATTTTCAAAATAAAAACCTTTCCCATTTAATCCGTCACTAAACTGGAGTGTTGTATTAACAAGGTATAAGAAACTTTTTAAATCAGTGACCAACTTCACGCCCTTATCTTCAAATTCCTGGTCCATCGGTTTACTTTCATTGTCAAAATCCATTTTATAACTTAACCCGGAACATCCACCACTCACGACACTTACCCGCACAAAATAATCCCCCAGG
>JBBSSE010000318.1:0-4251 GCA_038242375.1 Chitinophagales bacterium | reverse complement strand
GTCATTCGGAAGTGGTTTTTTGATTACTCCTGGCAGTTCAATTCGATTTATCGCCAAAATTGGTCAGATCTTTTAATAGGAATAGTTTAGCATCGTCCGCTGTTTTTTTAACTGGTTATTTTTCCAGTGTATTGCAAAACGAACCTATCTTTTTTTATTTCTTATTCCAACGAACACTTACAATAATTTCATTTTTTCTTCCCAAAATTGATAGGGAGCATCGTATCCCAAAAAGCGAAAATTTCCATAATAATCTATTTTATTGTCCTTTAAAAGATTTTCTAATTTGGTAGAATACTTTTTAATCTCCTCATCATTCGCATAGCCTCCAAACTGAATGGCTGCAACATATTCCTGCGTAGTGGTTTTAATGCTTACAGAAGAATCAGTTGGTTTTGGTAAATTATCTTTATTATAGTTCGAAGGCATCACAAAACTCATAGAAGATAGAGAGTCATTGATGTCCATATGCACAGGCGATGTCATGGCAATTTTTTTATTGTCTGTATTCCCGCCAAAAATAAAGGAGGCCAATTTTCTGAATCCCGGGGAGGATAATTCTTTGTACGTTTTTACGTCCATAGAAATGGTTGCCATCGTAGCCGCAGGATATAGCCGTACCTCAAAATCTTTTTCTTTTTTAATAATTTGATACGGTTGAGTTTCTGTTTTTGCCATAATAAAATATTTTGAGAAGAAATGAATAAGATCGTAAAGAATGCTCATAAAATTAAGCTGAATTTGCCTGCTATAGCCGGAAATTTTGTTCATTCCAGTGTCGTTTTCCGAAAGGTGAATTGCAGGTAATGTGCTATCAGCATTTATCAAGACAAAAATTGAAACCAGCTCCGGTTTTATCTCTGCTTTTAATTTTAAATATTCCCCTATTACAATTGCTGCCGGGAAAAAAACTTCTTCTTCGCTGCTTGCATGTTTCTGAACTTCCTTTTCAAATTCAATAATTTCAGGCAGGTTCTCTTAATCGGAAGCTTGTTTTAATTCTTTAATAAAAACTTCAATCAATTGATGTTCTGCGCTCAGGTGATTCAACATTGATTTCACATTTTCGCTTAATAGGATAACGTCCTTGCTTTGTTCTGGTATTTGCCCGTTTGCTAATAAGGGCAATAGTCCTAAAGGAGGTAGAATAAAATCTTCTTCCTCCTTAAAATGATGTTGCATCAGCTCTTCAAGTTTTAGGGCAACACGACCGCTGCTGTCTATATATATAGTCATCTTATGAATTTGCTCCAGGAGAGATATATGCGTCTTTTTTATAGATGAAGGGACTGCCGGCTTACCGGGGAATTCTGTAATCGTTTTGCCTTCTTTTGGTTTGCATTGACTTATAAAAAGTAGCGAGAATGTAGAATAAATTCTTCATCATTTTTGTTTTTTCTGCTAACGAAAAGTAATCAAAAAAGGCGGCTTAATTATATGTACAGGGCTTTGCTGCTTTACTGGTATCCATTGGGCATCCAACCCAGAACCAAAGATCTTCTGATAGCTATCGGGAAGAATTATTAAGTTGAGATTACGAAGAAAAGAGGTAAGGAATCGGTTGGCCGAAAACTACATTCAAATCTTTATTTCTTTTCCCCAGTGATCCGCTTTTTCTCTTTTTCGGGTGGTAAAAAATTTTCTCCTGTTACGACACTTTTGCCTGTTTTTGTTTCCAACTCTTTACGTGCATTTTTTGCTACTGCTCCACCCTTTTTACTTGCTATTGCATTTTCAGACAATCCTTTTGCTTCTTCGGTTTCAGCTATTTGTCGTGTGGACAATTCCGCTAAGGCAGTAAAAATTAATTCTGCTTCATTCATGTGGTCCCGTAAATTTTGAGATTTTAAGCCTTTTAAATCTTTATGCTTTTTAACGGTTAATCCGGTCCATTCCTGATGAATAATATTGGTAAGCATTGCAAATTCGTCTGATTTTTCTACGCCGCTTTCTTTCCAATAATCGGTAAGTTTATTCCGGGTTTCCTGTCCGGTCATGCGTTGCTGAATCCCCGCCTGAATGACCAGTCGGGCAGGCACTTTTCACTACGTCCTAGTTTTTGCCAGTTTTCTCTTGCCCGGTCAATGCTTTGTGCTGGGTCGTTTATTTCCTGAATGCGTTCGTGGCCTACTTTTTCCAACCATTGTTTAAAAGGCTCTGCTTTGGGTGATGGTATGGATTGAATGATACGGAATAAGTTTTGAGTGTTGGTTACATCTGTTTCCCTCATTTTTCCATCCATAGCTTTCATTTTGAACTGTCGACAAATTGTCGACAGTTCCAGTCCATCTTCTGATTTGACCCTTTTTTTCATTTTAAACCAATAGTCTCTGGCATTTGCACTATCGGTTAAAACTTCAACCACGTCTACAACTGAAAAATACCATTGTTGCTCATTTTCATCCCAATGGGTACGTATTTGTTTACTTTCAAATAATTTAATATCACTCATGGTTCCCTGTTTTTGATGATGATCGTTTTGTAAATCCGGCAGCTATTTTCTTTTGATAATAGATTTTACTTTATTCCTCACTTTCTTCTTTCGCCTCATTTTTCTCCTTCACCACTTCCACCCATTTCCCATTTACACCAGCACTAATAGAGTTATCATACATTTCCGCGCAATACACTCCCGGTAAATAATATCTTCCTAAATAGGCAGCATTTAACTGCACATAATAGGTGTTTGTTTTATTGGGTTGTAAACCGAAATAAGTGTAAACCCTATCGTCGCGGATATCCTGGTAATCGGATGGCGATGATTTAAAACTCCCTTCGCCTTCCTGCATACGGGTATTGATAATTTCCCATCCGCCGGGGAAGATCTGTGTCAAGGCCATGCGTTCGTAAAATCCTCTTTTTCCGGGATTCGTTATGGTTACTTTCGCAATAAAATCTGTGCCTTGCATGAGCTTATCTACATTCAAAGGTTTCAAATCCCTCGTGAGATATTGTACATTTAGTACCAGGATCGCAGGATCATTTTTTACATGTAAATTTTCTCCTTCAATAGGCTGACCTTCACTGATAATCCGTACGTAAAGGACGTTACTGCCGTTATTGGTGATGGATACTTTTGAAGAACCTGATTTAATATCCAACGGTATTTGTGTGATGGAAGCCGTAGAATTGATATCTACTTTTTTACCATTCACCGTACCTTTTGCCTGTATTTTTGATCCCGAAGAATTCTTACCGGAATATTCCGCTATAGCTAGTAATGCATAGGCGGTGGTTTGGGTGCTATACCAATTATCCTGCGAAAGTTTTGCTGCCAGGGTATTCAATAAAGAGGCTCCTTCCTTTCGTTTGTCCATGAGCGTTAATGTTTCCAAAACCATGGCTTCATCGCGCATACCAGAACCATAGGTGTACCTTTCGTTTTCATTCGTATTGAAGGTGAGAGGCAATCCGGTGATCAATTGCAACGCAACGTTGTTTTGACCGATTAATTTATATGCTGCTGCCAATCGCCATTTTGCCTGCGGCGAAAGATATTTAAATTCCTTTAACCGGTTCATTGCTCCAAGTTCCGGCGCTTTTGCAAGAGCCAGTAGATATAGTCGATATGCCTGGGTAAGATCACTGCCGTAAAAATTGGTGGTGGCTGGTACCCAACTTCTTGCTTTCCCGGATTGATACCTTGTCCATTGTTGCAACATTTGCGTGCTAACGGAGTAGCCCTTGTCTTGTGCTTTTAGTAAAAAATGACCGGCATAATTTGTTCCCCATTCATCAGATTGGTTTCCACCCGGCCAATAGCTGAATCCGCCTTCTGTAGTTTGGTAATTCTGGATAGCGGCGATCACTCCTTTCACATTTTTTTGAATAGATGCTTTCCGGAAATCGGTGAGATCGGTTAACTGATCCAGGAATAACTGCGGAAATACGCCGGAGGTAATTTGTTCGATACATCCATGTGGATATTGGATCAAAAAGTCCAGGCGCTTCTCCAAATTTATAGCCGGAATACTGGAAATTTCCAATACGGATTTAGCGGAGGTAATGCTTCCAATCGCCGTGGCTGTCGCATTCCATGTCTCGCCTGCATTCAGGTTTTTAGCCTCAACATTTGTTACGGGTGGATTCGGGTTCCGGATATCCAGTTCAATATTGAAATCGGCCTTTTCATTGCCGGAAGTTGCTGTTAGTTTTAATTTTCCAATACCGGTTTCGGAAGATACTTTCACCTCAAAGTAGATCATCTTCTCTCCGGTTTGGGAGAAGTTAATCTGCTGTGTCGGACTGCCT
>JBBSSE010000317.1:0-4254 GCA_038242375.1 Chitinophagales bacterium | reverse complement strand
TTCGTCTGTTGGAGGACCACATCTTTTGTCATTCCTTTATCCAGATTTTTATAAAATGCCTCTGTTATCAGTATACTTGCATGTTCATCTATTTTCCATAGGCCGGTAAGCACGTGCTCGCTTTCTGCATAATTGAAGGCATGCGCCATTGAAATCATCCCTTCACCGGGGAAAAAGTTTGATTGGCAGTAAATAATAGGCTGACCTTGACTTCCCAAAAATAGTTGTCGCTTTAAAATTTTCAAACCGGATAGAATCCAGAGTTGTTTCAGCTTTTCAAATCAGCTTATCAAACGTAAAAATTGCTTTTTTTGAAAAATCCAAGGCAGGTTTATATTTTTGTAACTGGAATTGAACGCCATCTGGCTTAGAAACTGCATTGCCACGGGTAGAGAGTATTGAGGATTGTTTTTAATGGAATAATTGAAGCTTTTAGCAGAAGCATTTCTGCTTTCGATTCATCCATTACCCGGGCATTTAAAAGGGCGTAATTATTCAAGAAATCAAGATAGCCGATGGCGATATCTTCACCATGTATTTGATCAAAAATTTTATCCGCTTTCGAAAAATAATAAGATGCCTTTTCCACATCGCTCTTCTTATACAATGAGAGCGTAAGTTTGGAATAAGCATCTGCATCGTACAAGAGAAGGGCATCCCCTATATTGCGGATGATCGTTAGAATCACTCCTCCTGAAACCTGAAACCTGATACCTGATACCTGATACCTTACTACGGAATCTTTACTATTTTTCCACAGGCAATAGGCAAGGTTACAGTAGCCGGAATGTCCCCAAGGGATGCTACAGTTGAGGGTAACTTGGTATCTGAAGGAACACCATGAATATAGAGAACCCGTTTATCAAGGTTCAACGATGAATCACCAAAAGCTTTGGCGAAAGAAGCTTTAAGTTGAGCTAAAGGAATTCTTGCTTCATAATGATACGTACTGTCGTTGCCTGCTTTTGGATAGGTGTCACTCCCCAGATCCATTTCTGCCGATTTCTCATTAAAAGGTACCATGGTTTTTCCCGATGTTGTCTCCGTTTCAAGAACGTCGATGATTCCATCATTATTCTTATCATTTGATTGCGCGGCACATGTCGCAGATTGGTTATCTGCAAAGCCGTGAAAATGCTGCCAATGCTCTATGCCGGGCGCCACACCTCTTGCAGAAATAGTTACGAACAACGAATCCTTGGTTAAAATAAATTTAGCCTGAGCTGCAGTGGTCATATTTGTAACGTTTGAATTCAGGCCTTTCAGATCAGCTACATACGTGGCGACTACATCATTTTGATTTCCTGTGCTGTCTTTCCGGACGTTATTTTGATCGCTACCTGATTGATTACAACTTAGCAGGGAAAACATTATGAACGATCCAACGGTGAGTAAAAATGGGATTTTCATGCTTCTTTAATTTTTTAATGCTTGAGAATAATATCTTGAGAATAATTTTCGTCGGGTTAGTATTTATTTCTTGCCTCAAAAAATATGCCGCTGATTACATTCATGGCCTAATTAATTAAGGCAAACCTTCCCCAATTATTTTTTTTTATCTTTGTACAGAATAAACAATAAATTATGAATACTACAAAATGGACGATTGATCCCAAACAAAGTGAGACTGCTTTCAAAGTAAAAAAGTTAGTAATTACCACCGTACGCGGGAGTTTTAGGGTCTTTGAAGGAAAGCTGGAAACGGAATCCGAAGAATTTGAAAACATAAAGAACATCCAGTTCAAAGCAAATGTGGAATCTATTAAAACGGATGATGAAAAACGGGATGAACATCTTAGATCGGCCGATTTTTTCGATATGGATACTTATCCCTACTTCAGTTTTTCGGCAAAAAATTTCAATTCGAAAGATTCAAAAATACAGGGTGAAATCAAGATTCGAAATATTGCCAAACCCATAACTTTTGATGTTGAATTCCTTGGTACCTCTATCAATGAAAACGGAGAAACCAAAGCAGGATTGACAGTTTCAGGTAAAGTCGACCGCAATGATTTTGGCCTCACATGGAGCGGCAGGAATGCAGCGGGGGACATAATAGTGGGAGATGAGATAAAGTTAAGTGCCCAGCTACAGTTTACCAAATCGGCCAATTGAACAAAGGTCATGGCACTGGAGTAGTGCTTTCTATAATGAAGGCCACAGGGCATTCAGAACCTGTGGCCTTCATTTGGATTTAAGCCTGAAACACCTGCAAAGAATTTATCAAAATTCTTAACTCAACATGAATTTCCCCCGCCATCGCTAAACCATCTTCCTATACTTCTTTTCATTTCTTTATCTCTTTTCATTTGGGCTGGACTTTCGTGATTTATCGTTTTATCCAATATTTTTTTTTGAGAGTTGGGTATAGAATCATTCACCCTGGTTTTGTCTTTTCCAGAATCACTTTTTAGTTCCTTCAAGGTATTCTCATGTATTGCCATTAATTCTTTCGCGTCAGTAATACCATCAATGTAATCGTGAAGTTCTTCTTTGATTTGTTTTAATGATTTCATAAAGAAAAGTTTATTTAAGTTTAATCTAATTTATTTTAATAGAAACGTTTAAGTAAAAACATTCAAGCTTATTCTCATTTAATAATTTTGATATAAGCCTTCAGGTATGTAAAAGCTTTATTTTGTTATTAAACGTTATCAACTTTTGTTCCGTTTACAATTAAAAGAAGACAGTATGAACTCTTCGGGAATTTAGATATCTATTCTGCATGTGAGCGCGATTGATATTCTTCTAACCCGGCATTTCCCTCTCCATTCTCTTTAAACCATTTTTCTATCATTAAATATTCCTCGGGAGATGTATTGGGCATTTGCCTTACGAAAGCTGCAACTCCCCACATTTCTCCATCTTCATGTGTTGGTCCAAGCCCGGGCATGCCTGTATCTTTAATTCCATTTTTGATAATCCAAAAAAGTTCAGCATCCGTCCATTTTCCAACAACTGCCTTATCGGTTAAATCAGGCGCTGCCGGGTAAATATACATCCATGGGTCTGATTTCCTTCCAGGTGCTCCATGACATGTTTGGCAGGCTTTGGTGTACGCGGCATAAAATTTTCTCGCCAGTTTTTTATCCTGAAGGATTATAGTATCAGGCACCTTTATATTTCCTGCATGGTTTCGAACAGAGCTTTCCATTGTTTTTCTAAATACCCATTCTACGGGGGCTATGTGTTTGTCTGTAGCGCCAACATTATAAATACCTCCAAAAACAACTATAAGAAATACGACTATTAATAGCGTTGCAATAATAATAGGAAGGCTGATGAGAGATTTTCTTTTCATGTTTATTCGTATTGCCTGTTTTTTGTAAAACAGAAGATTTATTTATCCGAAGAGATTATTATTACAGAAGCCCGACTGAGCATTTAATTGAATAATAGAGGGTTATCGCAAATGTAAAGCCAGATTTAACTATTAATTTTTCAGGGAATATAATACCAAAGTCTGTTTCCTCTTTCACATCAGATGAAAATGAAAAATAATTTCTTAATGAAACGGGCGTTTTGAGAACTTGTTTCCACATCATGATTTTTTGAATAAAACAGCAATGTATAAATTATTTAAACTTAAGTTTGTTACCCAAAAGACGTGAAATATAAAAATGCTGAAACGCTTACTTCAAAAATACCTTAAGATTCCCTTCGTTATAAAAATGCTCGGAGGATTCTCACTCGGAATCCTTGTTGGACTTATTTTTAGAGAAGATGCGCAGGTATTACAGCCTTTAGCCAACATTTTGATCCGTTTATTGAAACTGGTGGCATTACCCATTATATTTTTTACGATAATATCTGCCATAAATGAGACTAACTTTTCCGAATTGGGAAAAAAGGGTTGGCGGCTATTATGGTATTATTTAATTACCACTGCTGCGGCCATGGCTATCGGTCTGCTCCTGGCTTATCTCTTTGAACCCGGAAAAGGCATTGAGCTACGGGAGATGGAGACGAATCCTATCAAAGAATGGGAATGGACTACATTTTTCACTAATATCATTCCAGAAAGTATTGTGGATGGGTTTTCCTCAGGCAATCTATTGGCACTTATGTTTCTGGGTATCGTATTAGGATTGGGAATAGCGGCAATGCGCGTGTACAAAAATAAAATCACACAGCGGCAGGGTCAATTACTTTATGGAGCTTTCGCTTCCTTGAATACGTTGTTTTTTAAAATAATGGAGTGGTTCTTAATCTATGTGCCTATCGGAGTTTTCGCCATTGCTGCTGTCAATTTTG
>JBBSSE010000316.1:0-4258 GCA_038242375.1 Chitinophagales bacterium | reverse complement strand
TCAGGTGTCAGGTGTCAGGTATCAGGTGTCAGGTATCAGGTGTCAGGTATTAGGTTGTAGGTGTTAGGTTGATTCTTTCGGCGTTGAATACTTTTTGTTGAATACTTCTTGTTGAATTTTAGAACTACAAATTATAAACTGTAAACTACAAACCAGATTTTAGGTTGAATGCCTTCGGCATTGAATACTTTGTGTTGAATACTTTGTGTTAAATTCCTATAACACTCCAAAAGTTTTAAACACGAATTTTAGGCACGAGTTACACGAATTCTTTAAAACTTCAAACTCTGAACTACGAACTACGAACTATGAACTTCAAACTAACCCACTAACTCCGAACCCCTAACTTCTAACTGTTCTTTACTCCCACTCAATCGTAGCCGGTGGTTTGCTGCTGATATCATACACAACCCGGTTGATGCCTTTTACATTATTGATAATTTCATTCGACACATGCGCCAGGAATTCATAGGGTAGATGCGCCCAATCCGCGGTCATACCATCTACGGATGTTACGGCACGTAAAGCAACCGTAAATTCATATGTTCTTTCATCGCCCATAACCCCGACACTCTTCACGGGCAACAAGATAGTTCCTGCCTGCCAAACGGTTGCATACAAATTAAAATCCTTCAGCGCTTTTGTATAAATCGCGTCCGCTTTTTGCAAAAGATGTACTTTTTCTTCGGTCACATCTCCCAGGATCCGTATTGCCAAACCCGGCCCGGGAAAGGGATGTCGGCTCAACAAAGCATCCGGAAGTCCTAATTCGTACCCAACTTTCCGTACTTCATCTTTAAAGAGAGAACGCAAAGGTTCTACTAATTTTAACTTCATTGTAGCCGGAAGACCACCCACATTATGATGTGATTTGATCATCACAGATGGGCCATGAACCGAAACGGATTCAATTACATCCGGGTAAATTGTTCCTTGTCCTAAAAATTCAATTCCTTCAATGAGTTTAGCTTCCTGGTCAAAAATTTCAATAAAACATCTACCAATCACTTTCCTTTTTTCTTCCGGATCTGATTTGCCGGCTAATTGTGTATAGAAATGTTCCCGGGCATTTACTCCTTTAATATTTAACCCAATACTTTTGCAGGATTCGATTACCTGTTCAAATTCATCTTTACGCAGTACGCCATTATCCACAAAAATGCCATATAAATTATCACCGATTGCCTTATGAATTAATGTAGCCGCAACAGTAGAATCTACACCGCCACTCAATGCCATCACGACTTTCTTGTCGCCGATCATTTCTTTTAATTGGGCAATGGTATCACTTATGAAGTGTGCCGGTGTCCAGTCCGCGGAACACTTGCATACATTCGTCAGGAAGTTCTTAATTATTTTTTTGCCTTCGGCAGAATGATATACTTCCGGATGAAATTGTAATCCAAATAATTCATGCTTTTCTGCCTGGTGGTAAAATGCAGCCACCGGAATATTTGGCGTAGTCGCGGAAATAACAAAACCTTCCGGCAATTCTTTAATACTATCACTATGACTCATCCAGACAGTCGATTTTTCAGTGACATTTTTTAAAAGAGGATTTGGAGAGCTGATATGCAAATTTGATCTGCCATATTCACGTTTATCACTTTTCTCAACTGTACCACCGTATAGTTTCGCAATCATTTGTGCACCATAGCAAATACCCAGAACCGGAACTTTGTCCACAATCTCTTTAATATTTATCATGGGTGCTCCTTCTTCATTTACCGAATAAGGGGAACCGGAAAGGATAATTCCTTTGAGATCATCCGAATAGGGAATCTCTTTATTAAAGGGAATTATTTCGCAATACACATTGGCTTCCCGAACCGCGCGTCCGATGAGTTGGGTATATTGGGAGCCGAAGTCGAGGATGATTATTTTTTCAGTCATTTGCAGCGAAGGTAAAAAGTTTATTGATTTTTAAAATTGATTTAATTTAAAGTTTTATTAGTTTTAGCAATCATTCCATAATATTTATTAATAATTTACAATATGAAAAATCGTATATTTCTTTTCAGTCTTAGTCTTTTATTAGTTTCCTGCGACTTTGATGCAAATTTTATCAAAGGAAATGGGAAGGTTGTTAAAGAAACGAGGGCTGTGGGAGAATTTCATTCTATTGAATCGCGTGGTTCTATCGATATTGAAATTATGCCTTCTGATTCGTATAGTTTAGAAGTTCAAAATGATGAAAATCTTTTGGAGTATATGCTAACCGAGGTGGTGGACGGCGTATTGGAAGTGAAATATAAGAAGGGGAGTTTTTCAAATGATCATTCAAAAGTTTTCATAACGGTTCCTACATTACAGGAAATCAAATCCTCCGGATCCGCTGATATTTCTATTCATGGCACTTTAAAAAATCCAAAGGAAATAAATATTCAACTCAAAGGTTCGGGAAATATAGAAGGAGAAGTTGATGCCCCTCTTATAAAAGCAATCAGCTCCGGCTCAGGAAATATTGATTTTACGGGTAGAACTAAAACCTTCATCTGCGAAATCCGGGGTAGCGGTGATGTGAATTGTGAAAATCTGAAAAGTGAAAATGCAGACATCAGTGTAAAAGGAAGTGCTGATGTAAAAGTTTTTGCAAGCGTCAGTCTGAAAGTGAGCGTGGCTGGTAGTGGCAATGTGTATTATGGCGGTAATCCATCCAACCCGGAAATTAAAATTTCAGGGAGTGGGAATGTGGAGAAGAATGACTAGTTAGGAGTTTGGAGTTTATGGTTTTTAGTTTTTAATTCAAAGCTTGAAGTTTTTACCTCGCACGAGTCGTAATTATGTAGAGAAGGAAGTCACATCTTCCATCAGGATCTCTAATTTTAACGAAGCAGGAAATAATTTATTGAAAATAAATAGTTGAGATATTTAGTGCACTATGTTTAGTAACGAACAGTCACTGGTCGGGAGACCAGCACCAATTAAGGGTAATGTGATATATTATAAAAACAAATGAGTAAAATTTCTGAATTTGTCACAACAGCATTAGAAGATACAATGAATGACCATGCGGAGTTCATTTTAGGTGTGATGTCCAATGCACAAGGTCAAAAAATTGCATCAGAGACAGGTGTTGTGTCGATAGCGGGTGCAGAAAAAGTATTAACAGCTCATGGTGTACGGCACGCTTTCGTAAGACATCAAGCTAAAAAAAACGAGGCAGACAGAGGTCAGGTAACTATAACAATTGAAGATTTTGAATTTTTAACGGACATTTTGAGCAATCCTATTTCAGTTGAAAGAGGTGATTTAATGAACAGGAAAAACAATGATGTCTTAAAATTTTCAAAAAAGGTTAAAGGACGTCTTTATAATGTTCTAATGAGTGTTACCCGAAATACAAAAAGGACAAAATTATTTTTTAATACAATGTTTATAAAGGTATAGAAACGATAAAGCCGATGCTAATAAAAGCACCGGCCTCACCTAAGATCTTATTTATAACAGGGAGCGGTGCGACACTTTCGTGGCTTCCTTCATACGTCATTACACGTTCTATTACAAAACAAATGTACAATTAAAATTTCGGAATTAATAAAATATTGTTTCAAAAGAATAAATTTTTTTTGAAATAATAGTTTTATTTCAAAAGGCTTATATATTAATTGTTTAATGTTTCAATTTGTTCTCTGGCACAAAAAAAATACCGTATAGTGGGCCGTTATCTATCATTTTTAGTTCGACATATGATCGAGCCAGAGGGCAAAATTGGATTTGTCAAAAATAAGGGCTTCATAAGGTTATCATCAGAAGCGATAATTCTATTGTGCTTAATAATTAATTATTTAGCTTTTAGTTGTTGAATTCAACTTCATATTTTCAATCAGCAAAGGTTCTTTGATGGATAGAATACTAATTCCATAATTTCTGTAGCCGATCGCTCACCGCTCACCGCTCATAGCTGATAGCTGATAGCTCACAGCTCATAGCTGATCACCGGCAACTCGCTATACTCAAACGGTACATCCGGTTCATGGGAGTTTCTGAAATCTTTTGCTACGGTGCAAACCTCCATTTCCGAGGCAGAAAATTGTTGTCTGCCGATCTCACTGATCTCTTCTTCGGTCAAATTTCCCAAAAGCCATTTATAGGCGTGGTCCTCTGAAAGGATTGAGGGCATTCGTTTACGGCTATTATGAATCTGCGCCATGAGTGAATTTGCCGCTGTGGTAATAATGCTGAAGGTCTCTACATATTCCCCTGTTTCTACATCTTTCCAGGGTTGCCAGACTCCTGCCATGAAGAAATAATCTTT
>JBBSSE010000315.1:0-4267 GCA_038242375.1 Chitinophagales bacterium | reverse complement strand
GATTTGTCGTTGTTCTGATTCTTTGTATCACTGCTTTGACAAGCATTTAACAAACATAAAAAGACGGTATAGAAGAGAACGTTTTTAAGAAAACACTTTCTTCCTGATTTTAATATCAATGCCTGATTCATTGCTTTTTTGTTATGAGAATAATGCCCCATAAAGGTCTTGTACCTACGCATACCTGATCTTTTTTATCATTTACTAATTTGAACCAATTCTACTTTCGACGCCAAACCATATTCACATGGAACGGACAATTTTGTATTCCCATTGGATAACGCAACCGCCTTTATATTGCTTCCTTTACCGGAGGTTTTCCACTGTCCCTTAATCACCAATTCCACAACGGAAGGTTTTGAAGGTGTTTTATACCAGGTACGCGAGTAAATGCTGACTTCGGTACGTTTGCCTTCTGCCGTTAAGGGACTATCCTCCGGACCTGAATAAAATGCCAGGTCAGGATCTGTGACAGACATATTCAAGGCACCATCATTTTTCTGATACATGAGCAGACAAGGCTTGCTATTGGAAATCACCAGGGAATCATTGCTGTCCGGATTGATTTTAAATAATGCTGATGCGGTTATTTGAGAAGGAGCATAATAAACTGTATGGGCAACACTATCCTGCCGCAATACTTTATAAACCGGTTCAGGATTTTTCATCATCTCGACAAAATGTTGCATAACTGTCGGATTTGTCTCTATCATCATCGCATATTCATACGAATCATTTTGAGGAGCCTTACCATGATCAAGAACCATCATGGCAATATCACCGCGCGTATCTTTAGAATCTTTTTGATCCCTGGATGTTTGTTCTCTTTTTGTAAACACCGCATTATTTTGATCCGGAAGATAGTATCCGATTCCGCGATTGTCAATGACAGAAAGAGAATTCGTGGAGTTCCACTTCTGTTCGAATGGCCAGGAGGTATCTTTGGCAGAGTTGATATAAAACGCGGCTTTCTTATCCGTTAAACTATTTTGAAATAAAGTTGTTTGGGTAGAATAATTTGAAATCGTATTGGTAATATTCGACCCAAGGCAAACCACCAGGCTATCAAACATAAACCAGGATTTATTCGCCCGAAAACTTCCCATATCGTATTTATCATGACCGCGCAATTTCATCGCGAAAAGTCCTTGCAATTGATTAAAATTCGTACCACCGGCAAATATTTCATCCGACAACAACATCTCTTCCACCCCGCTAAAATCGTCCACGTTTAAAATATTCGCTCTTAATTTTTCCAGGGGTACATGCAGTGTGGTTGTTCCCGGAATGTTGTTCCAATCCCAACCTTTATCTTTAAAACTGCCGCCATCATCGTTAGCAGTTTGCGGATAGGTCACTTCCAGAAAACCATAAGACAAATAACGTCCATACATATTCGCTCCAGGATAGGATTCGTGCGTGGTAAAATACCGGTTATGCCCGCGGATGGTCAATAACCAATCACTACGGCGATGGATATCTAATAATCCATAATTAATATCCCAATGACCATGTGGATATGGTGCAGGTTCAATTCCCATCTCTTTAAATTCACGGTCCCATTTATCGGTTTTATTTTGAAGGATCGTTCTGTAAATCGCCGCCATTTGACGATCAACGGAATCTTTCCCATCCGGTGTGCCTGCCAGGGCCATATAGGCATAAGCGTCCTCGGCTATTTTCCAAACTCCTGTTGGATGCCTTCCTGATACACTAATAGGCCACCTTAGAGGATTAGTATAATAATGCATCATCAACAAAACCTTTTTCAATTCTTCCTGCCCCTTTTGTTTCACATGGAAAGATGTTTTACTCAAGGAATAAAGAATCGGCGTAATTCCCTGCAATCCTCCTATTCCATAAGCAGGATACAAATTGCCATGATGCATTACAGAACCATCGGGCTTAAAAGTGCCATCAATAGAATAGACAGGCATAATAGATTGAGAAAGCCAGTTGGATAATTCCTGCATCTGACGCATCTTTTCAGGTGAATCATCCATAATGAGAACGGTGGAAAGCATACTGCCTAACAAAGTATTAAACACATCTATATTAGAATCATCGATCTTTTCAGGTTCTACCTGTGTGCGGCCCAAACCACTAAACCAATACATTGCTTTAAAGGTGCGGTCCAAAACCTGGTGACGTTTCAGAACCGGTTTCATTAGTAAACAGGCCAGGTAAAAATCGCGAAAATTATATCCCAGATGATGCAGTGCGCCCATACCACTACCTGCACTCCAGCCCTGGTCATTTAGCTGATCCAACATGTCTATAAACATACCTGCTAACCGTTCTTTTTCCTCGTTATTAGTAGAAACAGAATACACACCGGCTATGTTCAACATCAATTCAGAGTAGGACGTAATGGTCTCTTTTTTAAAATCATTTTTGGATACTTTATCATCTCCTTCCGGAAATAATTCAATATCATTCACAGAATAAACCGGCATTCCGGTAATCACACCGTTCTTTCGTTGGATATTCCAAAAACGAAATTCTTTTTCAAGGTCTGATAATTTTATCTTTTTATATTTTGCGTCTGTGCGCATCAGATTTTTATACCGGTTTAAAATCTTTTTAAGATCGTCCTTGTCCATTGGAGTGACTTCTGCAGGCAAAGGTGCGTAATGCGGATTACGCGTGAACCAATACAAGGCAGTCCAGTGTGCATTCGCCGCTTCATCAGCATGGATATTTACAAAAGGAACTTGCTCATCCCGCATGGGTGAGCGCGGATTCAATGTAATATTGTACATCACCTGGTCAAAATACAAAGAACCTTTTTTTACAGAAGCCGGCGCATGAATGGTTAAGTGATTCATCCCGGGCAGAGGTTTCCCTTCCATATCGCGATGATACATCACCCAGGCGGTTCGCCAGCCTTTAAAATTAAGATTAAACGTAAAACTGCTGGCTTTTACGCCATCTTTATCAAATTCAAATAGTAGTTTCTCATCTACCGGTTTCTCATTATAAATCCAAATAACAAAAGAACTTCTTGGATTATCCGCAGCCGATGCAAAAGCAGTATCTGTAATTTGAATGGAAGCATTTCGTTTTTTCCAATTCCACAAAACGGATTCCTTTCCTGTTTTAAAATGCACAGAACTCATGGAAATTTTACTGCGCACAGCTTTCCATCCGGAGGGTATGGATCCTTCGCAAATGTCCGGTATCTGTGCCGGAACTATTTTAGCTAAAAAGAGAAATCCAATTAAAATAGAGATTGATAAATAAAATCTTCTTGCACGAAATAATTTAATCATAATGAATGCTCATTTTTAATAGATGATAAACTCTTAATTTTTCCGACCTCACTAATTACGATGAATTCTTGTGAGAGTCAGTCAATTTATACGTTTATACTTACCAGATCCGGTTACGTATAATGAGCAAGTTTAGCCTTATTTATTAAACATTCATGCTTAAAATCAATATATTTTTATGCAATCGTTCCCGATAAGCGGTCAATGTTTTGGACAAAAAAAAACTAGCTCATCAGAATTGAATTAGCCTGATTTTTTTTCCATTTTATCAATATGCATTATTTATCTTGACTGAATTTTGAGTATTCTCTCTCTTGAATTGGCAAGGGTTTTAATTGGATTATCATGTGCTCTAACTGAACTTTCGCGAGTTTTAACTGAATTGCCACGGGTTTTAACCCGTGGATAAATTGAAAACTCTACCGGGCTTTAGCCCAAAGTTGAATTACTAATATTAATATAAATGATCCAGTATTGCCTAAAAAACTATCAACTATAAAGCCTAAGATTAAAAAGAAAATTTGGGCTAAAGCCCGGAGGGACACAGCTTTTGACACCACCAGCTAAAGCTGGAGGCAATTCAAAAAAACTTCATAAAATACTTTAAAGGAAGATAGGAAAATTTAAAAAAAATCAAATCGGACTTGAAACAGCTTCAAAAAGAATGAAATAATTTGGGTTAAATTCCAGGTGCAAATGTTTTTTTTCTGCTTTCAAAAACATCTTTCCATTAACTGAAATCTCTTCGACTTTGAATATCTTCCTTTGAATTAAAAAGAGTTCTAATTGAATTGCCACGGGTTTCAACCCCCGGATAAATTGAAATACTCTATCAGGCTTTAGCCCAAAGTTGAATTACTAATATCAATACAGTTGATTCTGTATTACACCAGAACAATCAATGAAAAATTCCAAATATTTAAAACAGAAAATGGTGGGCTAAAGCCCGGAGGAACGCAACTTTCGATACCACCAGCTAAAGCTGGAGGCAATTC
>JBBSSE010000314.1:0-4271 GCA_038242375.1 Chitinophagales bacterium | reverse complement strand
CCCAATGCATCTTTCAAAACAAAAAAAGTATTTTGAATTTTTACAGATTCAATATTAATTGCGCCACCTGCACGTTTATTGGCAACAATATTTACCCGCATGGAATCTCCGGGAACAGCGTATTTATTTTGGGAAGAAACTTCAAAATACAATCCGGCACAAGCTTTCAGTATATTTTTCACCTCTTCCGATTTTTGATTCTGCCAATATCCTTCAGGATTCTTCCGTAGATATTGATAGATATTAATGAGCCCTCCAATAGATCTGTCCGGGTGTTCAAAAGAATACCCTTTTATCACTTCTTCAATTGCAGCCTGTAATGCTTTCTGATTGTGCGCGTTCCAATCTGTATGTACATTATCCATAAGATCTTTAACCGGTGCTTCTCCTTTGATGGTTACAAAATATTCAATTGAATTTCCACGTGAAGAGGCAACGCCAAATCCCTGGCTCCTATGCTGACTGCGGCTTTCAGCAGCTAATTCTCCATAACTTTTCCCGAGGAGCGGATTATAACCACCCACATCTATTTTAAACTGATCCGGTCTTTGCGTATTTGTGCCACCGAAATTAAACGTGTTCCACAGAAGTCTTTTTGTTTTCCATGGTTTTACACCAAATTTAAATTGTTCCTTAAATCTTTCCGGATCAGCCGCCGCATCAAATGCCTCACCGGCTAAAATCGCGGAGGCGGTATGATGTCCGTGTCCACCTTCTCCCGTTGTAGGAAAACGTGTAATGATTACATCCGGCCTGAATTTCCGGATAATCCAAACCATATCACTCAATATATTTTCTTTACCCCATTTTTCCAACGCTTCTTCCGGACTCTTACTATAACCAAAATCGTAAGCGCGCGTAAAAAACTGTTCCGCTCCATCAATTCTCCTCGCTGCAAGAAGTTCCTGCGTCCTGATTAATCCTAATGGAACTCCCTGTTCATTGCCAATTAAGTTCTGTCCGCCATCTCCTCTTGTAAGACTTAAATAACCTGTCCGATACAATTTATCATTCGCGAGGTAAGCAAGCAATTTCGTATTTTCATCATCCGGGTGAGCGGCGATATACAAGACTGACCCCAACACTTTTAGTTTTTTTAATTGCTCATAAATCTGGGAGGAATTAGTCGACTTTGATGCCTGGGCAAAAGAAAACAGGGATAAAAAAAGAAGAAATATTATGCAAAAAAACTTGTTCATCGATTATAAAATTAGAGTGCGAAAGTAAAGATTTACGGGCAGGATGCCCAATTCTAAAAGGATAGAAGGTTTTCACTTTATAAAATAGGTTATTAGAATAAGATAAACGGTTCTGTTTTTAAAAATCAAACTGCTAATTTCACAAAAAATTAAAAATGAAGAATTTAATTCCAATTGGGTATTTTTTTTGTTTCATGGCATTGATTTCTTCCTGCAAACAAGGACAGAAATTAAATGCGTTTTCTTATGAGATCCAAAAAGAAGTAACGGCCAAAAACGGAGCAGTTGTCTCCGCCCATCCATTAGCGAGTGAAGTAGGTGTAAACATTTTAAAAGAAGGTGGAAATGCTGTAGATGCAGCTATTGCCACACAACTTGCGCTTGCAGTCGTTTATCCGGTAGCCGGAAATATCGGTGGCGGAGGATTTACTGTTATCAGGCTGAATGACGGGAAAAACATTTCCATCGACTATCGTGAAAAAGCACCTGGAAAATCTTCGAGAGATATGTATCTCGACTCCGCAGGAAATCCTCAAATGAATTTATCGCAGGACGGGCATCTTGCCTCCGGTGTACCGGGCGTCATTGCCGGAATATTTGAATCGATGAAATATGCCAGTATGGATTTTAAAAAACTGATTCAACCATCGATCGATTTAGCGGAACATGGTTATGCCATCACGGAAAGAGAAGCCAACAACCTGAACGGTACCAAAGAAGATTTTGTAAAACACAACACTGTAACACCGGTTTTTGTAAAAGAAATACCCTGGAAAAAAGGGGATACTCTGATCCAAAAAGACCTGGCAAAAACACTGGAAAGAATCCGTGACCAGGGTGCAAAAGGATTCTATGAAGGAGAAACTGCGAAATTGATCGTAGATGAAATGGATAGAGGACACGGAATTATCACACTCGAAGATCTAAAAAATTACAAGGCAGAAAACCGCGAACCCATTGTATTTGATTATCGTGGAAGCACGGTAATCACGATGCCATTGCCAAGCAGCGGTGGCATCATTGTAGAGCAAATGCTTAAAATGAGCGCTATGAAAGGAATCGCGGACATGAAGTACGGCACACCTGAATCCGTGCAATTAATGACCGAAGTAGAAAGACGTGCTTTTGCCGACAGGGCAAAATATTTAGGCGATCCTGATTTTTATAAAGTACCGGTTAAAACCCTTGTAAGCAACGATTATCTTGAAAAAAGAATGAGTGATTTCGTGCCGGGAAAAGCAGGCAACAGTGTAGATATTAAAGAAGGAATCATCCAGGAAAGTGAGGAAACAACCCACTTTAATGTAGTGGATAATAAAGGAAATGCCGTATCGATCACCACCACAATCAATGGCGGATATGGTAGCAGAACGGTTGTAGGACATGCGGGTTTCCTGTTGAATAATGAGATGGATGATTTCAGTGTAAAGCCGGGCGTTCCAAATATGTTTGGAGCTGTAGGCCAGGAAGCAAATGCCATTGCACCAAATAAACGAATGCTCAGCAGTATGACACCAACAATCGTTGTGAAAGATGATAAACCCTGGATCGTTTTAGGAACACCGGGCGGAACAACTATTCCGACAAGTGTTTATCAAACGATTGTAGATATTATTGATTTTGGGATGAGCCCACAGGATGCGGTGAACTTCCCCAAGTTTCACCACCAATGGCTTCCTGATGAGTTAATGATGGAAAAAAAAATTGACCCGAAAGTAGTGGCAGCCATGGAAAAAATGGGCTATAAAGTAGTGCAAAGAGGCGCCATTGGCCGCACGGAAGTGATCATGATCATGCCAGACAAATCAATTGTAGCAGTTGCCGATCATCGCGGAGATGATTCGGCCGCAGGGTATTAATAATTACTGACCAGTTTTGTAATATAATGTCAAAAGCCTCACAGATGTGGGGCTTTTGATTTTTATATGGTTGAATAGCTAAAGACGTTGAATGCTTCACGTTGAATGCTTCACGTTGAATGCTTTGCGTTGAATGCTTCACGTTGAAAGCTTCACGTTGAAAGCTTTGCGTTGAATGCTTCACGTTGAATGCTTCGCGTTGAATGCTTCGCGTTGAAAGCTTCACGTTGAACTTCGACTTCACACTACGAGCTTTGAACTACGAACTACGAACTAAAAACTAAAAACTAATAAATCCTAATCTGATTCGACGGCCTCAAATCTTCATCAGCCATTTTTTCATAGACCAAAATCGTTACAGCCCATTCCGGGAAGGAATAATTTAAACCAATCTCGATTTTGAATGACTTCACATGTACGCCGGGTTCATCTAATTGCAGCATGCTGGAAGCGAATGCTCTGCCCTCGTCTGGTGTATCATATTCACCCATAATTTTATAATTTGTGTTATCATAAAAGGTGATACTGGAACCCACTAATTGGCGGTAATAGCTTTTATATTTTGCAACTGCCTCACTAAAACTCTCCGTTTCAAACATGGTGGCTTGCCAACTATATGAATTTGGATAAGGATGTCTGAGGATAAAACAATCTTTTGCTCCTACTGGAACAATCTTACTGTCAAACGCAATGAGACTGGATGAATACCTTAATGTGTCACCTTTAATATTATTAAATCCCTGGTAGAGATCGCGGGCTACTTTTTCAATGTCTGTTTTGATGGACGGGGTTGATTTTTTTTCTGTTTGTTTTTCAGATTGCTTGCCGGGAAATCTTACGGGGAGCTTGAGTTGAGCATAAGAAGACCCTGTAAAGCACAGGAATGCCAAAGCAATTAGTTTTTTCATTGGGATATTCGTTTGGTTTTAGGTAATATCTTTTGCGATAATAATTCATAATGTTTATAGTAGGAAACATTTGCGCAGATTAATTTTGAATGATCCGAATGGCACACCAGATTTTCTATAAAATACGACCGGCAAAAGGATGTTCTTTTAAAAATAAAATAGATAATTTATCCTGTTCATTTAGAAATTTATTTGGGTCATTTTCTAAAAAAATTACACTTCCCTTCTCAATCGCCTGAAAACATGGAAAATAGAAAAAATAAGTTCAAATTATTTATTCAATAAAAATATTTAATGTTTAACGT
>JBBSSE010000313.1:0-4273 GCA_038242375.1 Chitinophagales bacterium | reverse complement strand
TTAACCGGGACATTTTTTTTGTCTGGTCGAAAAATTTATAATCTGCTAATGTTTGGAAATTGTAAGGAATAATCCCATTATTCTGCCTTCAATTTCTTTAATTTGCAAAAAAAAATAATCATGTCTGAAACACAAAAATCAACACCTGCTATTTTAATTCTGGAAGATGGAAATGTTTTCCACGGAAGATCTTTTGGAAAAATAGGTACTGCAACAGGTGAAATTTGTTTTAATACAGGTATGACCGGTTACCAGGAAGTATTTACCGATCCAAGTTATTACGGCCAAATTGTGATCATGAATAATGTGCACATCGGTAACTATGGAATTAATAGCAATGAGGTAGAAAGCGATTCTATAAAAGTAAAAGGAATTATAGGAAGAAATCTGGAAGAACAATATTCACGGTTCGCCGCGGATAATTCTCTTCAGGATTATTTTGAAAAGCAAAATATTGTTGCGATAGATGGAATAGATAGCCGTGCTTTGGTAATACATGTACGGAATTGTGGCGCTATGAACTGCATTATTTCTTCAGATAATACGGATATCGAAGATTTGAAAGCCCAACTTGCTAAGGTGCCTTCTATGGCCGGATTGGAACTTGCTTCCTTTGTTTCCACCAAAGAACCCTATACGCTTGGCGATGAAAATAGCCAAACCAAAGTAGCTGTGCTGGATTATGGTATCAAGAAGAACATTCTTAATTGTTTTGTGGAAAGAGGTGCTTATGTAAAAGTGTTTAATGCAAATACACCGTATGAAGAGTTGAAGAAATTTAATCCTTCCGGATATTTTGTTAGTAATGGTCCTGGGGATCCGGAACCCATGCATTATGCGGTTAATACCATTAAAGAGATCTTGAAAGATAAAAAGCCTTTCTTTGGTATTTGCCTCGGGCAGCAATTATTAGCCCTGGCTAATGATGTTCCTACTTTTAAAATGCATCATGGTCACAGAGGATTGAATCATCCGGTTAAAAATCTGGTGACAGGTAAATGTGAGATCACGACGCAGAACCATGGTTTTGGTGTGGATGCAGAAGCTTTAAAGAGCAGGCCTGATATTGAGATAACGCACATAAATTTAAATGATGATTCTATTGAAGGGATCAAAATTAAAGATCGACCGGCTTTCTCTGTACAATACCATCCGGAATCTACACCCGGCCCGCACGATAGCAGGTATTTGTTCGATGATTTCTTTAAAATGATGGCGGAGAGTTAGGTGGATAGTAGGTTGTAGGTTGTAAGTGGTGGGTTGTAGGTTGTAGGTGGTGGGTTGTATGTAGGAGGTAGGAGATGCATTTGATTGTCCCGGGTCTGCTGGTATCATCTTTGTGAGGAATGTAAAAGTAGGAGAAGGCAAAACTTCATTATCCTGAATTAATAATATTACATTTGTTTTAAACCCATTAACAATATGAAAATAGCAATAATCAACGGTCCTAATTTAAATCTTCTTGGTACCAGGGAAGTAGATGTTTACGGAACAGAAACCTTTGAACATTTCTTTAATCGTTTGAGAAAAAGATATGAAACAGTTGATTTTGATTATTTCCAAAGTAATATAGAAGGAGAACTGATCAATGAGATCCAGAAATCAGCCCGGAATATGGATGGCATTATTTTGAATGCCGGTGCCTACACACACACTTCCATAGCAATTGGTGATACTATTGCTGCCATAAGAATTCCTGTTGTGGAAGTGCATATTTCCAATATTGAGGATCGGGAGGAATTCAGAAAGTACTCACATATTTCTTCAAAATGCTCCGGAACTATTTTTGGTTTTGGTATGAAAGGATATGAACTGGCGGTGGAGTCTTTTTTGAGGTAGCTGTTAGCTTTTAGCGATGAACCTTGTAATGGGATGTAAGTGGAGAAATTTGATTTTTAAATAATAAAAAAGCCCTGAATGAGAATTCGGGGCTTTTTGTTATGAGGTGTGAGGTATTTTAGGTTGTGGATATTAGGTGTGAGCGGTAAGCATTCAGCTTTGAGCCGTGAGCCGCGAGCTTTGAGATAATTCGGTTACTCTTTAACTCCGTGGTTTTACTTCCTGCGTAATAGGGCAAAGTCTTAATGGGAGGATCGTTCAGGCTGCCAAAATACAAGCGTCCCGAACGGGAGAAATTCCAACTACGAACTATGAACTTTGAACTCCGAACATCTAACACCTAACTCCTAACTGGCGTTATCTCCTGTCCCCGAACAACCGAAGCAAGAAAAGGAACATATTAATAAAGTCAAGGTAGAGCGTTAATGCACCAAGAATGGCCATCTTTTTAACGTCGCCGGCAATGGCACTTCCATCCTGAGCGATTCCTTCACCGATTCTTTTAAGTTTCTGTACATCGTAGGCAGTAAGCGCAGTAAATACAACTACACCAATGATGCTGATAATGTAATCCAACTGGCTGCTTTTCAGGAAATAATTTACTACCAGGGCTATCACAATTCCGATGACTCCCATCATGAGGATCTTACCGAATTTGGTCAGATCCTGGTTGGTTGTATATCCCATAAAAGCCATAATGCCAAACATGGCAGAGGCGGTGATAAATACGCCCAATATAGATCCTGGTGTATAAGCAAGTAAGATAAAGCTGAAACTGATTCCGTTAATAATGGCATAGGCAATAAACAAGCCCATCAAAGCAGTGGCTGAAAGCCGTTGATATCCGAAGGACATGATCAGCACAAATCCCAATGGAGCAAATAAAGTAATCTTCCCTAATCCACTCAACCCCGTGGGTGTAACAAGGTGTGATTGCAATTGCTCACTGATCGAAAACTGCCAGGCAAATAAAGCTGAAACGCCCAATGCCACAAACATCAGCAAAAATACATTCGCTATAAATGAGCGACTGCTGGAAGCTTCTCCCGTAGGCACGTATTGAATGTTGGTTATATTATTATTATCCCGATTCGATATATTCATTTTGATAAAAAGTTTACACAAAAATAGTTAAATAAAGTTGTGTTCAAAGTTAATAGGTTGTGTTAATTTGAGGGTAAGGTTGCCAACTTGAAATTGAAAATTTTGAAACATTAATACGGTTTTAAAAAGTTGGCAACCTTTGCGTAGGAGGAAAGGTTGTCAACTTGAAAGAAAGTTGGCAACCTGCACCAGATTATTTATACTGAAATACATTAAACGGTTTGGAGGTTCCTTCCAATTTTAAAACGACCACTCCATGCGCAGGAACTTTAAAGCTAACTTTCCTGCTTTCTGATTTTGCGTAATCTTTCTTTGCCCACAGATCGCGCATGGTGTAACCTTTGGCAGTTTGTAAACCAAGGGAATCGGGTTCAAAACTAATTTCTGCTTCCTTCTTTGTTCTGTTTAAAAGAGTGACCGCTATTTGTCCGCTCATGGTGGATATTAGTGGCTTTGCCCATATTTCAAGATTTCCTTTTTCGCTCATTCTCCGTGCCTGGTAAACCAACGGATCCTGGTTGAGGGCGATCAAATCTTTATTAGTCAAAATGCCAATCGTTTCACTGGTCATATCTCTTAAGTCATTGCCTGCCAAAAGCGGGGAGTTCATCATGCACCACATGGAAAAATGTGTTTTATCTTCTTGATAACTCATACCGCGTCCTATCTGCAGCATATCCATATCGTTTACATGGCCGGGAGATGAATATTTCCATAGATCAGCGTTCAGATCAACGATGTGCATCACAGATTCGAAGGTGTTTGCAATATCTCCCGAGATACGCCAGGAGTCAGCCATCGGAACTGCCCAGTTTCCGGGAAACTGCCACCTGCAAATATTAAAGACCACATCAGGTCTTATTTTCCGCACAAGATTTATAATAGAGGTGTAACTGGTTTGTTCATCCAGGCCAAGCCAATCACCACCACACCAATCCACTTTTATAAAGTCATAATTCCAATCCTTCAGCATGAGCGAAAGATCGCGCGCTTCATGACCATAAAGCCCCATGCCCGATCCGATAGTGTCTTTATCCCAATAAGAAGCACAGGTGTTAATGCCGGCATCAGAATAAATACCCGCCTTTAATCCTTTGGAATGAATATAAGCACTCACTACTTTCATTCCATTTGGAAATCTTGTTGGATGAGGAATGATATTACCTTGCGCATCGCGTCCGCCAAAAAATCCATCATCAATATTTACATAATTATATCCCGCCTCATGCATTCCGGTTGAAACCATAAAATCAGCTTGCGCCTTTATGATGTCTTCATTTATATTCACATGAAAATGATTCCAGCTTGACCAGCCCATGATAGGTGTTTG
>JBBSSE010000312.1:0-4290 GCA_038242375.1 Chitinophagales bacterium | reverse complement strand
AATGCGCGCCATTCTGCCTGGGGTATTGCTTTTAATGCCTCGCAAAGATTTTGTATTGAGACTGATATTACCTGGAAAGATAACAGCGAAACTGCCGGCATGGAAGGCATGAAAGCTGCCAGGAGCATTGCTCTACTATCTTATCGCCATTACGAAACATACCAAACCAGTCAAAGTGAGCATCATTCTGATAAACTGGAAAATTACAAAAGCGAATCTTATCAAAAATACCAGGGAGAAAAATTAAGCCTGCGATTTAATGCTTTCAGTTATTACTTTCTGAGTAAATCCATGGATTCTCATAATGTAGGCAGAGGACGTGAAAGTATTGAAGGCGCCCTGCAAAAGATACAGGCTAAGACGCTATCCATTGGCATTAGCAGCGATCTGCTATTTCCCTTTTCCGAACAAGCCTTCATTGCAGATAATATTCCCGAAGCCCATTTTGAATCCATTGATTCCTTATATGGGCATGATGGATTTTTGTTGGAGTATGAAAAGATTGAAAGGCTGATTAAAAACTTTTTGAATGAACGGTAATATTGATCTTCCTTTTTAATAATGAACAGCATAGTTGCATGCTACTTCTCACTTCCACCGGAAAAAAACTCCGTGATTAGCCAAAATACATTCACCCCGCACTTGTAATTATTTTTAAAATTCAATACATTACATCTATGAAATTAACCTCCATAGATTATGTATTAGGAATTGATATTGGTACAGGCAGTTGCAAAGGACTGGCAGTAAATCTCCAGGGAGAAAAACTGGCTGCTTCAAATTCATACTATGGCATTGCCAACAAGATGGTCGGATACGAAGAACAGGATCCGGAAGAGATCTGGCAGGCCTTTATAGTCTGCTTTAAGGAAATCGTTTCTACCATTGGCAACTTACCCATTGCCGTTAGCTTCAGCAGCGCCATGCATGGCTTAATGTTGATTGATAAAGAGAATAAATCACTCACGCCACTTATTATATGGGCAGATAAACGGAGTGAAGACATTGCAACTGCCTTAAGAAAAAAAGATATCGCAAAAAAGATTTACACAGAAACGGGAACCCCAATTTATTCTATGACGCCGCTTTGCAAAATCATGTGGTTCAAAAAAAATGATCCCCAATTATTTAAGAAGACTGCGTTGTTTGTTTCTATAAAAGAATTTATCTGGTTTCGTTTATTTAATGAATGGCAGGTTGATACTTCCATTGCTTCAGCAACAGGGCTTTTCAATATTCACACTTTAAAATGGAATAAAGCTTCCCTTGAATTATGCGGTATTTTACCGAAACGACTTTCGGAAATCGTGTCCACTGTTTTTACAAGAACTGATATAGATAATTCCGCAAAGCAAATTCTGAATATAAATAATGATATCACTTTTTGTATCGGAGCAAATGATGGATGCCTGGCAAACCTCGGAAGTTTTGCCTTAAAAAAAGGTGAAGCGGCACTCACAATCGGAACCAGTGGCGCGGTGCGGGTCACAGGGCCCAAACCAATCGCGGATTTCAAAAGTATGCTCTTCAATTACATACTGGATGAGTCAACATACATTACAGGAGGCCCCATCAATAATGGCGGAATTGTCGTAAAATGGTTGTTCAAAACTTTCCTCAATAAAAGCAATCCTGATCCTAATGATTATACGTTGCTTTTTAATAAAATAAGCACTGTTTCCCCCGGGAGCGACGGATTGATTTTTCTCCCCTATTTATTGGGAGAAAGAGCACCAGTCTGGGATGCACGGGCATCCGCTTTGTATTTTGGAATTCATTCATCGCATACACAAGAGCATTTTTTAAGAGCTGCCGTGGAAGGAATTTGCTTTGCCATCAGGAGTATCCTTCAACCTTTAGAAAAAAAGATTGGCCCGATCACCCAACTAAATATCAGTGGTGGTTTCATAAATTCTCCCGTCTGGATGCAAATCATGTCGGACATAACCGGAAAAAAACTTTGTCTCATAGAAAAAGAAGACGCATCATCCCTGGGAGCGGCGATGCTTGCAATGAAGCAATTGAAATTAATCAGAAATTATAATGATCTAAAACCGGAAACGAAATTCACCATCAAACCGGATAAAAAGAATCACGCTTTGTATAAGTCAAACTTTGTCATTTATGAAAAATTGTACGGAGCATTAAAAGATTTTATGCAATAAATATTTCAGCATATTTTCTAAATCAATTGATCGCAGATTTAAATCTTTCTTTTGCCGTATATTTATTGTTTTTCAAATTCAATTAAAAATGAAATACTCCAAATACCTGCTTCTGATCTTTCTTTTGATCGGATCTTCTATTCTATATTTTTCCTTTTCTCCCAAAAATGAACCCACACAACAATGGATCAGGATCAACCAGCTTGGCTACACTCCTGCCGGCGTAAAAGTGGCCATTTGGTGTGCAAAAGATCAATCGTCAATTAAGAATTTTGAACTGATAGATTCCGCTACAGGAAAAATTGTTTTTAACCAGGCAGCAGGAAACTCTTTTGGAGCCTATGGCCCTTTTGATAATACCTATCGCCTTAATTTTTCTTCTTTTAAAAAAGCTGGGGTTTATTATTTAAAAGCTGGTGATGCTCTTTCTCCGGCATTTAAAATAAATAAGGACGTTTACAAAGGTGCAGCAGATTTCTGTTTATTTTATATGCGGCAGCAGAGAAGTTTGTTCAATCCGTTTTTGCAGGATAGCTGCCATACGCAGGATGGATATACCTTGTATGGGCCGATGAAGGATAGCACTTTTGTACCGGTTTCCGGCGGTTGGCACGATGCATCTGATTATCTTCAATACTCTACCACATCAGCCAATGCCACCTGGCATCTACTCGCTGCTTACCGGGATTTCCCAAAAGTGTTTGGGGATGAAAAACAAGCAAACGGTTTAGATGGCAAAAATGGAATAGCGGATGTTTTGGATGAAGCGAAATGGGGCCTGGACTGGTTATTAAAAATGCACCCCAGGCCTGACTGGATGTTTAATCAAATAGCGGATGACAGGGATCATCAGAGCATGCGCATTCCAAAAGAAGATCCATTTTATGGCAGGGGAAATGAGCGACCTGTTTATTTTATTAATGGAGAACCACAACAACGTGGAAAATTCATGAATGATACAAAAGGCACCAGTTCTACGGCAGCTAAATTCGCCAGTTCTTTTGCTTTGGGAGCAACTATTTATGATAAAAAAGATCCTGCTTATGCACAGACATTATTAAGTAAAGCGAAGACAGCTATTGATTACGCCCTAATTAAACCCGGAGTCACACAAACAGTTTCCGTTAGGTCACCCTACATTTACGCGGAAGAAAACTGGACTGATGATATGGAATTAGGATTTGCCTCCTTAAACTATTCTTCAAGTTTTTTCAAAGAAAAAAACATTGCCCGCCAACTCCTTGATTCTGCCGTACATTATTCCAAAAAAGAAAAAATAACTCCCTGGTTTTATACAGATACTGCGAATCATTATCAATACTATCCATTCATCAACCTGGGCCATTACGAACTGGCCAAACAATTAAAAGGCGCTAAAAGAGACACCATCGTTGGTTATTACAAACAAGGGATAGAAGACGTCTGGAACAGGGCAAAAGAAAATGCATTTTACCGCGGAGTACCTTTTATCTGGTGCAGTAATAATCTGACCACATCCTTTGCTATTCAATGTTATTGGTACCGCCAATTGACAAATAGCAAAGAATTCGAAGAGTTGGAACAAGCTAATTTTGATTGGTTATTTGGTTTAAATCCGTGGGGTACAAGTATGGTTTACGGATTACCTTCCTGGGGAGACACGCCAACAAATCCGCATTCAGCCTTTACGCATTTAAAAAACTGGCCGATCAATGGCGGTTTGGTTGACGGACCAGTTTACACCAGTATATTTAAAAGCCTGATAGGCATTCAACTCCATAATGAAGATTCTTACGCACCCTTCCAAAGCAATTTAGCGGTGTATCATGATGATTATGGCGATTACAGTACCAATGAGCCAACGATGGATGGAACAGCTTCATTAATTTATTTATTGGCAGCTAAAGAAGCAGGGAAATAAAATGCTTTTAAGCGAAAGCTTTTTTATTTAATCATTCAATAGGTCTTTCATGTTTAGGCCTAATAATATAATAAACCATAGTCTGCAATCATTCTAAAAAATTCCATTGAAAACATACGGGATTATGAGTGGATTTTTGTACTATTTGATGATCCAACATTAGCCAAAATAAAGAAAAAAACATTTGGATATCGTACGACTGAATTAAAATAACAAATTCCCCTT
>JBBSSE010000311.1:0-4290 GCA_038242375.1 Chitinophagales bacterium | reverse complement strand
ACGATAAGGTTATTCAAATATATCCTTCCAGTGATCAGCATGTCATTGTTGAATTCCTCTCTTCCGGAACGGCGCAGGATGGTTCCGCATTTGAATTACCCATTTGTACGATTTTCACCATTGATAACGGGAAGATCACAAGGGATTTTACCTATTATGACAATTTTGATGAAGATGAGAAAGGTGAAAACTAAAAACGAAAAAAACCTTTAATGTCATGGATATCACTAACATTTCTTTTTCTTTCACGTATATTATCAGCTATTTTAAAACGGTCTTTACATAACATTTAAACTTAAAAAAGTTTAACTTTAAGAGTGGGCTGTCAAGCGGAATGACATATATTGTATTTATAACTTAGTACAATTTATATTTATTGAAGATTACCCGATGAATGTGATTAAGACGGTGACATTAAAGGCACTTATTGAGGATTGCTTTTTAGTTTGATCATGGGCTGCATCACACGATCAAAATCAATTAAAAACATCTGAAATTACGGCAATGCTTTCGGAACTGTACCTAATCACAGAAGCACCAAACAAAACACAACATCCCTAAAGAGTAAGAATGAAAAAAAATACCGGGTATCTTTTAATTTCCTTTGCACTGCTCACTTTATTTAGTTGTGAACAGGCACCTATACGCTCAACAACTTATTCCTACACACAACCAGTACAAATGGGAGATAATATCCCAGTGGGTCACCTGGCCTATTCCGGAATAGATACCGCGCAAATTGCACTTCTTACAAAGCTCATTCTATCAGATACATTTCCAAATATCCACAGCCTGCTTATTCTTAAAGATGGAAAGTTATTGTATGAAAATTACTTTGCCGGCAAAGATGAACGGATTGGAAAAAAGTTAGGTTATATAAATCATACGATAGATGACTTGCACGATTGCCGGAGTATTTCAAAAAGCATTACGGCTGCCTGTGTAGGCATTGCCGCTAGGAAAGGCCTGATCAATATTGATGAACCTATTTATCCGTATTTCAACCAATACCAGGAGAAATTTGATGCCCAAAAGAAAACCATTACTATTCGCCATTTACTCACCATGACAAGCGGCCTCAAATGGAATGAAGATGTTTCATACAGAGACCCTCGAAATACAGAACTAAGAATGGATATGAGTTCAGACCCCATTGGATTTATTTTAGGAAGGCCAATGGTTTCAGAACCCGGAACTACCTGGAACTACAATGGAGGAAATACGCAATTATTGGCAGAGATCATCAAATCTGTGAGTGGGATATCCCTGGATAAATTTGCCGAACAGGAATTGTTCATTCCGATGGGAATCGATAAATATGAATGGCTTCCTTTAACTAAAAGCATACCTGCCGCGGCATCTGGCGTAAGATTGCGCTCAAGAGGCCTGCTTAAATTTGGAATACTTTACACAAACGGAGGAAAATGGCATGATAAAATACTTTTGAATGAAGACTGGGTGATTCACTCGCTTAGTACGCAGATTAAGAGGCCCTCAACGAAAGACAAACTGCCCGGTTATGGGTTTCAATTCTGGACATTTGCAGAAACAATTAACAGGAAAAAAACCGTCATAAGCGAAGCAAAAGGCAATGGCGGACAAAGAATTTTTCTTTGTAAAAATCCGGACCTCTTGGTGGTAATTACCGCCGGGAATTATAACAACTGGAAGATAAAGAATGATTCAAAGGAGATGCTGGTCAAGTATATACTACCTGCGGTGAAAGGATAAGTATAATTTTTAAACCGCTTTTTTTAAAAAAGTACAACAAATGGCCTTTAAGAAATAGAAAAATTATACAATAAAGCCTTAAACAAAATTAGTAGAATAATCCTGTACTTTTTACTTCAAAACCTATAATTCGTATAGAGATGGTTATGCTTAAATTACCAAAGGAAAATCCCTATGTGATTATCAGAATTGTGATTGATGTGATTAAGATGTTTTTTTTTGATTTTGGAAAAAATAAATCATAATAAATCAAGAAAATCATAATTTAGAAATTTGTTTGGTTAATATAATTTTTTGATTAAAGAAAACTCCAATTATGGTGAATCAAAAATAAAAGATCTTTCCAGGAGAAAATAATCTCACCTTATTTTGAACCTAAGCTCCCTCGGGCCTGACTTTCCCAAAAGTCTCCCATTTTTTGAATAGAAGGCAATTTCCTTTAAAATACTTTTAAAACATATTCAACTTCAAAGTATCTTCACAAACTTTCTTTATTTTATCATTTCTTTTCCAAAAGATTCTGTCCTTTCTTTCTAATGACTAACACCTGATACCTCGAACCTTACACCTGATACCTGAAACCTTAGACCTGATATATCCCTACCACCTAAACCCTCCACCTAAACCCACCACCTAATTTATTGGAAACCATTTTCGACACCCTTATTGATAGTTTCATCAACGATAAGGTTGGCATAGCCGATCATTTTTTGGATGAATCATTAGCGGGTCATCTCAAAGAAAATCTCACTATCCTATTTACCCAAAATAAAATGCAACATGCCGGCACAGGCAATAAAACATTAATAGATCATGATAAACTTGTAAGAGGAGACAGTATTCACTGGCTTGATCGTACGCATAACGATGTACATGAAAACCTTTTTTTCGATCTGATGGATCTTTTTGTAAAATATTTGAATGAAAATTGCTACACAGGCATCACGAGTTATGAATTTCACTACGCAATGTATGCACCTGGTACTTTTTACAAAAAACATATGGATCAGTTTCAGAATAATGACAGCCGTAAATTTTCCATGATCATGTATCTCAATACAGACTGGATTGCAGAGGATGGCGGAGAACTTTGTATTCATCATGAAGAGGGATTGCAAAACATTCCGCCTCTGAATGGGAAGGTCGTATTCTTTAAAAGTAATGAACTGGAACATGAAGTGCTAATGACAAATAAGAACAGATTGAGTATTACCGGATGGCTGAAGGGTTAAACTAAAATTCCCGTTAATTTATCATTGAGTACATTAAAAGAATTGGATCAAATGATTGATAGATATAAAAAGGGGCTCAACTTTAAAATGTTGATCCTCTTTTTATTTTATTTAAACCTGGTGACTTCTCATAAGAAAAATTTTTTTTCCTGGAATCTTCCCAATGGTTAATGAACTACCTTGATCACTTTTAACTATCCGCTGGGTTTGGTAATTTCCAATTGATAAATCCCTTTTGCAAAATCCCTATTCCATTTAAGAGTTTCATTCGCGCTGCCTCCGCTGTGCATAATTATTTTTGCGATCATCATCTGTCCTACAGGATTGGTTAATCTTATTTGATACTGTCCTTTTGGTTGATTGGTTAATTGGACATTGATCACCTCATTTACGATTGGGTTTGGATAAACAGAAATTTCAGCAACTCCGCCACCAACCAATACTTTAACAATTTGGGTCAGGGAAGTCTGACCATTTACATCAACAGCTTTTATACGATAATAATGATATCCAACAGAGGCAATTTTATCCAGCCATTTATTAAGGTTGGTTTCCATTATTTGTTGCAGGAACAATCGCTGCTTTAGAGAAATTAATTCCATCCGCAGATTTCTCTACTTCGTATTTGCTGATATTCAGTTCATTTTCCACTTTCCATTCTACCAATATATCTGCTTCTTTCAATGTGGCTTTTAAAGAGGAAATAGTCACCGGCAAAATAGCCAATGGTCTGAATATAACACTGAACCAGTTCGTTGCTTTTGAAAATGCGTTTGTAGTCACCGATATATTTATAAAAGTGCTGTCAAACAAGCTTACAGGAGTTTCCTGGTTTAAAAACTTATCTATTTAGAAAGCCTGCATGCCTGCAGATTGCATATTTTCGGGCGCAAAGCATAACTGATAATTTTTTTGTGCCATATTCGTCATGTTATAATAGATCGTATCATTTGCGATCATTTCACCTCTTGTTTCCACGACCAACATTTTACCGTTTCTTTTTATATCAAAGTTCTCCCCACACGCCGTTATTTTAAGTGCATCATTTCCATCAACATCATTAGATAAAACAGGATCAAAAGCTTACTACATTATTATCTGCTACTTTATCTGTTGCATTAAGTCCGGTAAATAGAGTTTCCTCGAATAACTGCCGCTTATTGATTGTGCCTGCTCCGCTGCCGCCACGTGCAATTTGACCGGCGAAATTTACAATAACACCCCCACCCGATTTCGCACTTTCCTTAATTATAATACTGTAATTGACCGGCATGATTGCCTTCACAGGAGTTGCATTAAAAAAGGCCTGTCCGTATTGAATATTGGT
>JBBSSE010000310.1:0-4300 GCA_038242375.1 Chitinophagales bacterium | reverse complement strand
TTCTTCTGCTATCAAACCATTCAATTCTTCTAAAATGGCAAATACATTTCTTTTTATATCATAATACGCGAAATCATCACGCCTTAGATTATTCATTTCATCAAAAATCTGTCGAATTTTTTCCTTTCTTGTATTCATATAAATTGTTTTTTTATACCACACTATACTCCAACCTATTTTTCCATTTTTCCCAATCCGGAAGAATACGGGCTAAAAGATCAAAGAAGGACTTTGTGTGATTGCGATGGACCAAATGACAAAGTTCATGAACGATCACATATTCGATGCTTCCTTTCGGTGCTTTAATTAATTCTGTATTTAAAATAATTTTTCCACCGGGTGTACAGCTTCCCCAGCGTTTGGACATTTTCCGAATGACTAATGTGGGGTTTTGAATTTTGTATTTTCTGAATTTGGGAAGAACATCTTCTAACATTTCTTCAAAAATAATAGAAGCTCTCTGCCTGTACCATTGTTGTAATTGTTTTTCCAGAGCGTCTTTACTGGTATCTATTGAATGCATAAAAATCTGTCCCCTATATGCTTTGACAATATTAATTGTATCAGGCATTATTTTTAATCTGTATTGCCGTCCAAGGTATAAATGGGTTTCTCCATTTATAAATCTTCTTGGTGGTGTTGAAGGACGGAAAGAATTAAAACGATCAATTTGTTTTACTATCCAGGGCGCTTTTGTTTTCACTTTTATCATTACCTCTTTTTCAGCCGTTCCTTCAGGTGCGGATACATGCACGGAAGTATCCGGATGTACCTTTATTCCTAATGACTTCCTGTTTTGATATGTCAGTGTAAACGGAATTTTTTTTGCTCCATATATTAAATTGCGATCCATTAATCTTTGTATTTTGAAACAGCTACTTTAAGGCTTTCTTCGATCAACGCATCCATGTGATCGAAACCAAAATCAATATCATGTTTACTTTTCAGATCGAATAACAAGTCATCTATTTCGATAGTTATTTTGCCTTTAATATCATCATTCTTTTGCCAATCAATTACCTTTTTACCATCCTCAAATAAATTATTTTTGATGATCCGATCAATGCCTAAAGCAACTTCCACCGCAATATCCATTTTATTGGATTTGGCATTTAGACTATCCTTAAATTCTTCTGCTGTCAGGTTATAAAATGCTATAGCAGTTTCATTATCTCTTAGGGCTGTTGGAATATTATCCCTTTTTCCACCAAAAAATGTATTTTCAAAATCTTTTGCCTTGGCCAGGTATTCTGCTTCTGAAAGTCGTTGGTTATGAAAATCATCAATCGCTTGCTTTATCAGTTCAGATAAACGTTTATAAAAAACAGGATCATCATTCATTTTCACATTAATCGCTTTAATGGTTCTGCTGGCAATATGATCTGCCTTGGCGGCTGTACCAGTGATTTTTTCCATTATCGCATCTCTTTCCTCCTTATCAAAAATGTTTACCAGTTCAGTGATTTTTAATACTTCGCCATCTGTGGTTATATGCTTATCGATCAGTTTTTGTACCTGCGCTTCGTATTCTTTATAATCCAGCTCATCCATAAACCTACGTTTTACAGACACTCTTAATCCTAAAAAGAATTTTGCATCTTTCTTGTATTTCTCTACCTGTTTTACAGGTGTATTATTTACGAAGTCCAAACTTGATACAGCCAGGTTTAGCAAACGCACAAAAAGGGATAATTTCTCATAAAAGCTATGTCGTACTTCCTCATTAGAAAGCAACTCTTCATAAGCTGGCTCGTCGTATTTATTTTTAATGGTTTTAAAAATATCCCATACATCTGAATGTGCCTGCGGTAATTTTTCAATCTCTTTACTAATGGTCGTAATAGTGCCAAGAAAATCTTCGTCGTCAAATGAGTCATGATCACCGGAATACATTTCCAATGCTCCATCTAAATTTTCCAGGTTACCAAAATAGTCAATAATTAACCCATAATCTTTGCCTTCCGCCAGTCTATTCACCCTAGCTATTGCCTGTAATAATGTATGTTCCTTTAAGTTCCTGGTGAGATATAAAACCCTGTTTACCGGTGCATCAAAACCAGTTAATAATTTATCTACAACAATAATAATTTCAGGATGATCTTGCTTTTTAAAACCATTAATGAGATTCTTTTCATATTTCTCTGGTGTATTATGCTTGTCCATCATCGCCTTCCAGAAAGCTTTCACTTTATCGTCACTTTCTTCAAACACATCACTATCACCCTCCCTTGTATCTGGTGCAGAGATCAATAATTCTACAGACACTTTTCCAATCTCTTTTAAAATATCACGGTATCTGATAGCGGTTAATTTATTGGGTGCTACCAACTGACCTTTAAAGCCTGTTCCCTGGATATTATCCACAAAGTGTTTAGAGATGTCCCAGGCTGTGCTTTCAATAAAATTGAGTGACTGAACGATTTTGCTCCGGGCAGAAAATTTTCTTTTTAAATTGGCTTTTCCATAATCCGTTAAACCCTCTGAAACCCGGTCGAAATAATTATCCAAAGGCCTTGCGTTCACTTCCATAATATTATGCCTTCCTTCATACAAAAGCGGAACGACAGCTTTATCTGCTACAGCATCTTTGATGGAATACACGTCAATGATACCGCCGAATTTTGCAGCAGTATTCTTTTCTCTTTTCATTAAAGGCGTACCGGTAAATGCGACAAAACATGCATTTGGAAACACTTGTTGCATGTAAACATTAAAGGTGTTGTATTGACTTCGATGCCCTTCATCTACCAAAACAAAAATATTATTACTTTCAAAAGGTTTCGATACCCGTACAGCAGCTTCAAATTTGTTTATAACCGTAGTAATAATGGTATCGTCACTATCTTGTAATAATTCTATTAGATTCCTACCCGTACTGGCTTGCTTTACTGGTTTGCCGCATTTTTTAAATGTATCCGTTATCTGATCATCTAAATCTACCCGGTCGGTTACTAATAAAATTTTTGGATTTATAATTTTGGGATCCATGGCAATTAATTGCGCCAGCATCACCATCGTGAGAGACTTTCCACTTCCCTGTGTATGCCAGATAACGCCGCCACGTCTTGCGCCGGATGGCGTCACTTTTTCGATCCGTGACAAAGTGGATTTAACAGCAAAATATTGCTGATAGCGGGCAATTTTCTTTTCTCCGTTATCAAATAAAATATAGTAATACAGGATATCTAAAAAACGTTCAGCACGAATCAGATTGTACAACAACTTATCCTGTTCTGTTACAACAACATCCTTTTTTTCCAACTGATCAAAATATTGTAAAACATACCGGAAGCGCTCTCTGAAGAGTACTGATCTGTCATTATCCGGTAAAGGAGCATTTTTTAAATCTTCCAGAGTAAGTTCATATCTTTTCTCCTCTTCTTTATTAGAAAACTGTTCCTTCCACACACTCCAGAATTCCTTTTTAGTGGCTGTAGTGCCATATTTCGCCTTATTCACTGCCAGGCCGGCTACGATGTTTGAATAGAGATATAATGATCGGATCCCGTCATCTCTTTGATTCCGTAAACTTTGTTCAATAGCCAGGTCAATTGGTTTTTTATTGGTCGAACTAACGGGACTTTTGCATTCAATAATCACGATTGGAATACCATTTACAAAAAGAACTATATCAGGACGATACATGTCAGTTCTTTCTGTACGCAATACAGAAAACTCTTCCGTTACGTGATAAACATTATTTTCCGGATGCTCCCAATCAATATATTTAAAAGAAAAACTTTTTTTATCACCCAATACATTTTGCTCCAAACTCTTCCCAAGGGTAATTAATTCATAAAAGAATTTATTGGCGGCATTATACCCATCCTGCAAAGGCAAATCCCGCAAGGCAAGAATGGCAGTATTAATATTTGTTTCAGAAAACTTAAATTCTTTATTCCGGTATTCAATTTTATTAATTTCCTGCAACTGATCCTTAAGAATAGTTTCTAATAACACATTTGAATACCGATTACCACGGGCTTCCAAAGCTTCCTGCGGAGTAAGGTATTGATATCCCATTTTCATCAATAACTGCAGGGCAGGTATTTGGGAGATATGGTCTTCTATGAATGATGGTGTATCCATTTTTGCTTACTATTTTAAAATCTTGTGGAATTCTTTGTGGAACTTTAAATCAAATTATTGTACTGATTATCAATTAATTAAATGGTTAAAACTTCTTTTCATTCACATTCTTGTGGAAAACCTTGTGGACTTCTTAAAAAAAATTAATAACCATTTATTTCAATAAAATTTTACTTATTGCACAATTATTTTTACATTTATTTCATTTTTA
>JBBSSE010000309.1:0-4312 GCA_038242375.1 Chitinophagales bacterium | reverse complement strand
GCTTCTTTATAAGCAACTGTTTCTTCTCCCGGAATAAATACATCCATATTGATGGATTGTAGATGAGCCGATATTCGTTCGATCAAATAAGTGTTGAATGCTCCTCCACCCGTGATCATTAATTTTTCGCCTTCATCCTTTATAAAAGGAGCTAAGGCATTTTTTATCTGAATGGCAATGTGTTCGCTATACGTGCTAAGCGCATCTTCCGGACGTAAAAGATAGGTTTGAATTAATGGGAAAACTACATCCGTTCCGAAGTTATTCGCCAGGGATTTCGGATAGGCGCGATCGTAATAATCCAGTTTATTTAATTCATCTAAAAGCCCCTCGTGCACTTCACCTGCAGCAGCCATTTTTCCATCTTCATCAAAGGTTTTATAATTCGTAGCAGCCAGCATATTTAATACCCGGTTCGCAGCGCATACATCATAAGCGATGAATTTTCCATCCTGCGAAGCAGAAATGTTAGCGATACCACCAATATTTAAAAAATAATGATAATCAGCGAAAAGCAATTTTTCTCCCATGGGAACAATAGGAGCTCCCTGGCCGCCAAAGGCAATATCCAGGTTGCGTAAATCACTTACAACTGGTAGTTTTGTGGTGGCTGCTATGGTTGCTCCTTCTCCCAACTGGTGCGACATTCCGTGTTCCGGTTCATGAAAAGTTGTATGTCCGTGTGAACCAATCAAATTCACCCTATGATGAAGCGCATTCATTTCTATAAATTCATTGACTTTTTCACCCGTGTATTTCCCATAGGCGGCATGCAATCGCATGTATTCTTTTACAGGCAGATGAATAGCGGATTCCAGTTTTTGATACCACTCTTTTGTGTATTCAAGGCAGCCGGCGCATTCAATCGTATAGGTCCACTTGCCTGAATTTTCCTGGAAGTTAACAAACACAATATCGAGCCCGTCAAGGGAACTTCCGCTCATTAAACCAATTACATTGTAAATCATAGTGTATATCTGAGTGTTTTTATTATTTTTGGTACTGGGTAATCATAGATTTAGATTTGCCAAAAATAGAAAGAAAGGTTTGCAATATCTTTATGAATAGCAATAAAAACAAATTATGGTAATTAATTTAAGCGATCATCATTCGCTGGTCAGCAATTGGGTGAGTGAATTAAGAGATGTGGATGTGCAGCAGGATCGGGCGAGGTTTCGGGTAAATCTTGAGAAAATAGCCGAAGTCTGTGCTTATGAGATCAGTAAAAAACTACCCTGGGAGAAAAAAGATATTACAACACCTTTAGGTATTTCCACATGCAAAGTTCTAAAGGAGCAACCTGTTTTGGCTACGATCTTAAGAGCCGGACTGGCGATGCATAATGGATTACTCAATTATTTTGATAAAGCGGATAATGCATTTATAAGTGCTTACCGCAAACACAATCCAAATGATGGAAGTTTTGAAATAAGCCTGGATTATATCAGTTGCCCCGAGATGGAAAACAGGGTGGTGATCATTAGTGATCCGATGTTGGCAACAGGTTCTTCCCTTGTAAAAACGATGCAATTTATTCGTGAAGCAGGGAACCCTTCAGAAATACATATTGTTTGTGCGCTCGCATGTACGGTGGGCATTGAATACGTGATGCGCGCCGAACCTAAGGCTACCATCTGGTGTGGGGATATAGATGATGAGCTCACAGCAAAAGGATATATTGTTCCGGGCCTGGGAGATGCCGGCGATCTTGCGTATGGAGTGAAAGTGCAGATGTAGGTTTTAGGTATCAGGTATCAGGTGTTAGGTATCAGGTAACAAGTGTCAGCTCAAAGCCCAAAATTTTTATCCCACATAAACCATTTATCTCCTTATCTTTATTCATCCGAACTCTGATACAATAATGAAAAAGACCCTTGTCATATTGACGCTGCTTATGAGCTCCTCGTTTATAGTGAAAGCTCAGGATCCGCATTTTTCACAATTTTTTGCTTCTCCTCTAACACTCAATCCGGCTCTTACCGGAAGATTTGATGGAACGTTGAGAGTGGCAGGGAATTACCGCAATCAATGGCCCGCCTTCAATAATGTTTTTACGACTTATACCGCAAGTGTGGATTTTGGTATTATGAAAGAAAATTTACCTGATTATGATACCTGGGGCATTGGAATAATGGCCTTAAATGATGAAGCCGGTGGTGGCGTTCTAAAAAACACCTATCTCGGTTTATCTACTTCTTATCATAAATCTCTTGATGAAGATGGATTTCAGCAATTAGGCATTGGTTTTCAGGGTACGTACGGACAAAAAAGACTGAATACCCAAAACCTGAAGTTTGAGGATATGCTAACTCCTTTCGGCTTCACCGGCATTACTTCAGATATATTTTTGAATGACAATTTAAACATCAATTACCTCGATGTGAATGCAGGAATCATTTATACTTCTTCCACCAATGAGGATAATAACTTTTATATCGGTGCCAGCATGTACCATATCAATCGCCCAAAAGAAAGTTTTAAAGGCGGAAGTTGGAATGTTTCTTCCCGGACTACTTTAAATGCCGGTGGTTATTTCCCGGTTTCCGATGTACTCACATTGAATTTGAGTGGTATCCATCAAATGCAAAATAAAGCCAGCGAAACTGTTATTGGTGGCGCATTGTCTGCTTCAATAGATCCTGAAAGTGAAAACCCGTCCAACGTATATTTCGGATCCTGGTATCGGTTTAAAGATGCTTTGATTCCTTACATCGGTTTAGAATTCGGCGGTATGAGAATCGGTGCTTCTTATGATATAAATATCTCCAGCCTGAAAACCGGCTCACAGAGCAGGGGAGGAATGGAAATTTCCCTGATTTATATTAAGCGTCCTGCCGGATTCAAAGGAATTCCTTGTCCGAGGTTTTAAGAAGCTATGAGCTATGAGCTATCAGCCCTGAGCCATGAGCCCTGAACAAACTATAAACTCTAAACTTTGAACTCCGAGCTTTGAACTCCTAACTCCTAACTCCGAACTCCGAACTAACTCCTCATAATCTCCCCAATCTTGCTTTCGTCTTTTTTCCTGAATATAATATTTGTTTCCTCCAATTTTTGTTGACGTGTGGGTCGGTCAAATGCTTTAAATATCAGGCGGAAATTGCTATCGTAAGTGATGTAATTATAAATCCAGTTTCCAAAAACAGCGAATTTATTTTTAACGCCTAACAGCAGGAAAAGATGTAAACCCATCCAGATCATCCAGGCTACAAATCCGCCAAAATGTAATTTAGGTTTTGGAATATCCACTACTGCGAGGTTTCTACCAACAGTGGCCATTGAACCTTTATCATGATATTCAAATTGAGTAAGATTGGTCTGACCTTTTTGAAGTTTTTTGAAGTTTTTAGCCAAAACTACCGCCTGGGCAATAGGCACCGAAGCTACCTGTGGATGTCCATGGGGATATTTTTCTGTTTCCATATAGGCCATATCTCCGATCGCATACACGTTGTCAAATCCTTCCACCTTATTATAACGATCCACTCTCATGCGGTTTCCTCTTACTAATCTGTCCTTATCTATTCCTTCCGGAATATTGCCCACAACACCCGCGGCCCATACCACGAGGGAAGTATTGATGGATTTTCCTGTATTCGTTGTGATTGTTTTGCCATCATAATCTTTTACAATCGTGCTGGTACTAACTTCCACACCTAATTTTTCCAGGTATTTTTCCGCCTGTTCACTTGATTTTTCACTCATTGGCCCCAGCAATCTTGGTCCTCCCTCCAACAAATAGATCTTCATGCTGTTTTTAAAATCGATCTCCGGATAATCTTTAGGAAGCACGAAACGCCGCATATCAGCGATAGCCCCACTCATTTCCACACCGGTCGGTCCGCCGCCAACTACGACGATCGTTAACAAGCTTTCCAAAGTGTTCTTGTCCTTCATATAAATCGCGTCCTCAATATTCTGCAAAAGGCGGTATTTTATCCGTAATGCTTCTACCGTGGATTTCATGGGGTAACAATTGCGAATCAAATTCTGGTTCCCGAAAAAGTTTGTCTGCGCACCGGTAGCAATCACTAATGTATCATAATGAAATGTATCTACATCAGCAATCACCAGGTTATTAGCGTAATCAATTTCCTGCACATTTGCCATGCGGATATGGACATTTTTGTCTTTTTGAAACGCTTTTCTTAGTGGAAAGGAAATATTGCTCGCATCCAGGCCGCAAGTTGCCACCTGGTAGTATAATGGCTGAAACTGATGGAAATTAAAACGGTCAATAAGTGTGACATCAAATCCTTTTTTAGATCCTAATTCCCTGGCCAATTTAAGGCCGCCGAAACCGGCACCAATG
>JBBSSE010000308.1:0-4316 GCA_038242375.1 Chitinophagales bacterium | reverse complement strand
GTAAATAATGATGGCTTTCCGGATTTGATTGTAGCTAGCGGCGGCAACGAGTATTATGGGAAAGATGCTAATTTAACACCCAGGGTTTATTTAAATGATGGTATAGGAAATTTTCTGAAAAATCCTCATGCTTTTGACAGCTTATTCATTAATGCGTCCTGCGTTATTCCGTATGATTTTAACCAGGATGGCTTCGTGGATCTCTTTATTGGTGGCAGATCCGTATCCTGGAATTATGGAGAAATTCCGCGGTCCTATCTTTTGCAAAATGATGGGAAAGGAAATTTTAAAGATGTGACGAATAGCCATGCGAAGGATTTATCCAATATTGGGATGGTTACTTCTGGTTTGTGGTATGATATCGATAAAGATGGCGATCAGGATCTGATTATTACCCTGGAGTGGGGCGGTATTATTTCCTTTATGAATAACAATGGAATCTTTACAAAAAAAATACTGACAGAGAAAAAAGGCTGGTGGAATTTTGTTCTGCCAGTTGATGTAAATAATGATGGACACATTGATCTGATCGCCGGAAACCTCGGATTGAACAGCCGTTTAAAAGCATCTGAAAAGGAGCCCGTTCGTCTTTATTTTAATGACTTTGACGACAATGGCAAAAAAGAGCAATTGCTCACGTATTATTTGGATGGAAAAGAAATTCAGTTTGCAAATAAGGGCGAATTAGAAAGACAGATACCGATTATTAAAAAGAGGTTTTTATATGCGAGCGATTTTGCAAAAGCCAACCTGGAAGAGATATTCACAAAAGAAAAACTAAAAAGCGCTGATACTTTAACTGCCAATTATTTTTCCAATTCCATCTTATTGAATGATGGGAAAATGAATTTTAGGGTAGAGCCTTTACCCTGGCAGGCACAATTAACACCTTATAAAACCGCCGTAATGATAAATGCCAATGGCGATGATTTACCGGATATCTTATTGGGAGGAAATTATTATGACAACAATATTCAGATGGGGCGGTATGATGCGGATTTCGGAACTATATTAGTCAATAAAGGCCAGGGTAAATTTGAGGCAGAAAGTATACATGGTTTACAGATCAAGGGGCAGGTTCGACATATTCAGCGGATTAAAATAGCAGGAAAGGAAGCCTTTATTCTAGCAAAAAATAACGATAGTCTGCAAGTAATTCAGTAGTTTATATAGTTTGTAGTTCGTAGTTTGTAGTTCGTAGTTCGTAGTTTGAGCTTCGAGCTCAAGGCTTAAAGCTCGAAGCGCGAAGCTCGAAGCTTTAATGCTGACGGCTCACAGCTCACAGCTCACGGAACCGGCGTATAAATCCTTGTAATCCATTGCGTACTATCCGGCTGTTCCATTCTGTTTGTTACCAAAGATTGAAAGGAAATCGCCATCCTGGTTAATTGATGATCTGTGATATAGAGGTCCATCTGGTGTAAGGCGTCTTCCACTGTTTTTACGCCGCCTTTTACTTCTGCCGTTAATACCTTCCAGGGCACAAAACGACTGAAAAATATAGAACCTTTTCCCGCAAGTTCCCTGTTTGCGGGTATCGCTACCATTGTTTCAAATTGATGATCACTTATTTTTTTTACATCCAGCATAGGATGATTTGTTTCCAGAGCCTGTTCATCCCGGATATAGTTTTTTAATTCTCCGATCAATCCATAAATATATTTTTCAGAAGGGTAGGAGTCTGTAGTTCCTTTTGTCATCACGAGAGTAGAGTCCTTCGACATCGTGATTTTGAATGGGATTCTATAAATATTTTCATCCTTTTGCAGAAAAGTATCCAGGCTTTTTATAATTCCCGTCATGCTGTTGCGTATTTTTTTTGCACGAAAATAATTCTGTAAACGCGCGATGGGCCAATTACTTTCCGGCAGGTCGCATTTCCAGATCAGCATAACGGAATCTTTATTTACCTGGACAAGAGTAATGGTGCTTTCTGTAATGGTAGTATCATTTATGATAGAAACCGATACTCCGCCGTGATAGTCATGCGACAATTGAAAACCAAGTTCATCATAATAAAAAGGAGTAAACGTTGAGACCTTCCGGCCAGTATCATTCGGCCACCATTTAGGCCATGAACTTGTATCTGCCAGTATTCTTTTGGCAGCACCGGCATTGCTTTTTATATATTCATTCTTTCCAATCTCTGCTTTTGCAGGAATGAAAATATATATCCCGGCTATGATCAATATGACGATAAGGAAGAGTACAGTCAGAAGTTTTTTCATGTTTCAGAAGAATGAATTATCGGCAAAATATCCGGTTAAATTTATTCAATGAAAATAACCCGTTTATTTGAATTGAATGTTTGTTTTTGATAAAATGATTCTTATTTGCAGAAGAATCCGTTTATGAATAAATATGTTTCATTACATGTTATTTTTTTCATACTTTTAATAGAATTTTAAATATTCATCCTACACGAATTCTTTTTAAGATAGATGAAGAAAATAGCTGCCTTTTTTTTATTGCTCATTTTTTCTATCAACTGGTTTGGATACCGGTTCATATTTACTTATGCCCAGCATACAAATAATCTGAACCTGGAAGAAATTTTTGATAAGGAATTGTATGATGACGCGCATTTGGTGGAATTGAAAATCGCCATGAATCTTCCCTATCAAACAAACCGCCCGGTTTACGAAAGGGTAGATGGAGAAATAAAAGTGGAGGGTATCTTATATAAATATGTAAAAAGAAAAGTGGCTAATGATACCCTATACCTGCTGTGCCTGCCGAACACAAAAAAAATGCATCTGGAAACCGCGAAGAATGATTTCTTCAAAAACTGGAATGATCCGGATAAAAATAATGCTTCTAAAAATGCTGAAAATGGCTATTCCATTCTAAAACAATTGCAAGACATCCTTAATGAATCCTCATTGACGGTTCAAATAGCACCTCCTTCTTTAGATCAGGATAAAAACTGGTTTCCCCAAAATTTCGGTTCGCTGCTTACCTCTCTGAATTTATCTCCTGAACAGCCTCCCGATTGTTGAAAGCCTTCTTATTATTTTAATCATTTGGAGACAGAAATTAGTTCTGTTGCCTTCAAATGGGCATTCTTCATTTTCCACTTTTAATTTTTATTCCACGATGAAAAAGATATTCTTTGGCATTCTTTCTTTGGCTTTAATATATGGATGTAATACAAAAAATGATTATCAGGAAGTGTTTAACGATCCTGATTTATTTAGCCGGACTGTTTATGAATTGAATGGAGTTGTTATGGGAAATAATTTTAGTCCGATTGTCGCTTCCCGGAATTATTTATATGCCAGTGTAGCGGCTTACGAAGTAATAGCAGCCGGCTATCCGGACCAGTACCGTTCATTAGCCGGACAGGTAAATGGGCTGGATCAAATTCCGAAAGTAGATACTACAAAAGAAATTAATTACGAATTTGCTGCCTTGCTGGCCTATTGCCACCTTGGTGCTTCGGTAACTTTCCCCGAAGGAAGCATGGATATATATGTAGATAGTCTGAGAAAGTTGGCAAAAGATCATGGTATGCCTACAAAAATGATCCGTAATTCGCTGGACTTTGCTGATAGCATATCCAATACTATTTTGCAATGGAGCAAACAGGATATGTATGCGGAAACCCGGAGTTATGAAAAATACTCTGTTTCAGATGATCCTTCCCGTTGGGTGCCAACGCCACCTGCTTATACGTCGGCTATGGAACCGCATTGGGTGGAAATTCGTCCCGTGGTATTAGACAGCGCCAGCCAGTTTGCCTCCCCGCCACCATTACGTTTTGATGTAACCAATCCTCAGAGCGACTATTATAAGGAAGTAATGCTGGTAAAAAACGCGGTGGATAGCCTTACGCCGGAACAAAAGCATATTGCTGATTTCTGGGACGACAATCCGTTCAAATTAAATGTTTCAGGCCACGTGATGTTCGGCAGTAAAAAGTTTTCACCGGGCGGCCATTGGATGGGAATTACAGGTATCGCGGCAAAAAAAGCAAGGTCAGATTTTGGAACAACCGTGTATGCATATACGAAAACAAGTATTGCTCTTTTTGATGCGTTTATTCAATGCTGGCAGGTTAAATATTCATACAATACTGTTCGTCCCGAAACAGTGATTAACAAATACTTTGATGCAGATTGGCAACCTCATTTACAAACCCCACCTTTTCCGGAATATACCTGTGGACATTCCACCTGTTCCGCATCTGCCGCCGAAGCCCTGACAAGTGTTTTTGGGGATAATTTCGCTTATACAGATTCGACTGAAGCCGAATTTGGTATTGCCAACCGTGATTTTACCTCCTTCCGTCACGCAGCTTTAGAGAACAATATGGC
>JBBSSE010000307.1:0-4351 GCA_038242375.1 Chitinophagales bacterium | reverse complement strand
CCCAACAAATTACTTACATTATTCGCCTTGGTAAATATTGGGTTAAGCATCGTTGTTGTTTTTGGGTTTGGAACAATTTCTATTTATGCTTTAATTACTATTTTCTTTTTTGAATCCATTATGTTTCCAACCATCTTTGCGCTGGGACTAAAAGATTTAGGCCATCATACAAAAAAAGCCTCTTCTTTTATTATTATGTCGGTTGTGGGTGGGGCATTAGTCCCTGTAGTTATGGGGTTTCTGACTGATTATTATTCAATTCATATCGCCTATTTGGTTCCTTTAATTTGTTTCATAGTAGTCGCCTGGTACGGATGGTTCGGATACAAGGTTAAGACAGAAAATATCACAGTTTAAATCTCCTATCCGTGAAACCGAAACCATTAAACAATATAACAAATCAGCAATTAAACCTTAAAACCATTTAACAATTATATCCATGTTCTCACTAAAAAACAAAAAGGCTGTCATTACCGGTGGCGGCAGTGGTATCGGACAAGCCATCTGCATTCTATTTGCTCAACAAAGCGCTGAAGTGCATATTATTGAAATTAAAAAAGAAAATGCCGAGGACACTTTATCAAAAATAGAATCTACTGGTTCAAAAGCGTTTGTTCATGTCTGTGATGTTTCTGATCAGGCTTCTGTAAAAAAAGTTTTTGAAGAAATTGGCGCTATAAATCTTTTGGTCAATAACGCGGGCATTGCCCATATTGGAAAAGCTGATACAACGCCGGAAACAGACTTTGATAAAGTTATGTCCGTAAACGTAAAAGGGGTTTACAATTGCATTTATTCAGCCATTCCGGAGTTGAGAAAATCTGGTGGAGGATCTATCGTAAATATGGCCTCGATCGCGGCATTGGTCGGTCTTGCAGACAGATTTGTTTACAGTACCGCCAAAGGTGCTATCCTGGCAATGACTATGAGTGTAGCCAAGGATTATATCGGCGAAAACATCCGTTGTAATTCTGTATCTCCGGCACGGGTTCACACCCCTTTTGTGGATGGATTCCTGAAAAATAATTATGCCGGCAATGAAGCTGAAATGTTTGAAAAACTTTCGAAAAGTCAACCTATCGGACGCATGGCAAAGCCGGAAGAAGTCGCTGCTTTGGTTTTATTCTTATCTTCCGACGAAGCCGGTTTTATTACAGCCACCGATTACCCGATAGATGGAGGATTTGTGAAATTGCAGGGTTAATGGATAAATGGTTAAATTGTTGAATTGCTAAATTGGTCAACTCTGAAACCTGAAACCTGATACCTGACACCTATTACCTACAACCCACAACCTAAAACCTAAAAAAATGAAATTAATACGTTTTGGCGAAACCGGAAAAGAAAAACCGGGAATTGTTCTTAATGAAAAACATTATGACGTTTCCGCGCATATCCAGGATTTTAATGAATCCTTTTTTGAGAAAGGAGGAATGGAAGAATTAGAAAAACTTGTAAAAGTGAAAAGTGATTCTTTTCCTGAAATTGATCAAAGCATCCGCCTGGGAAGCCCGATAGCCAGACCATCCAAGATTGTTTGCATTGGATTGAACTATGCAAAACATGCAAATGAAACAAATGCTACAATACCTACAGAACCGGTTATTTTCATGAAATCAACCACATCTCTTTGTGGCCCGTTTGACGATGTGATGATTCCAAAGGATTCTGTAAAAACGGATTGGGAAGTTGAACTTGCTGTTGTGATTGGCAAACGCGCAAGCTATGTGGAAGAGTCCGAAGCGATGGATTATGTAGCAGGTTATTGTCTGCACAATGATGTGAGCGAGCGCGAATTTCAGTTAGAACGTGGTGGTACCTGGGATAAGGGAAAAGGTTGTGACACTTTTGCTCCAATGGGGCCATGGCTGGTTACAAAAGATGAAGTAGCTGACGCGCATAATCTGCGCCTGTGGCTGAAATTAAATGATGAGAAATTACAGGATGGAAACACGTCCGATTTTATTTTCAATATTCCACATGTTATTTCCTACGTGAGCAGGTTTATGACATTGTTACCAGGAGATGTGATTTCCACCGGAACACCCGCGGGAGTTGGCTTAGGATTTAATCCGGCTGTGTATTTAAAACCGGGCGATGTGATGGAATTAGGAATTGACGGACTTGGCACGTCCAAGCAACATGTTATCGCTTTTTCAAAAGACTAAAAAGAATATGAAAAAAACACTTCTACTTATCTCCATTATTTTTTTCAGCATAGGAAGTAATGTAGCTTTTGCACAATCAGTTTATAAACCAACACCTGAAAATCTACAGGCGAGAGAATGGTTCAAAAACGCACGTTTCGGAATGTTTATCCATTGGGGTGCATCCAGCGTATTAGGACATGGGGAATGGGTGATGAACAACCGGAATATAAAAGTGGATGAATACCAGAGATTGCAAAATATTTTTAATCCACAGGAATTTGACGCGAAGAAATGGGTGTCCATCGCTAAAAACGCAGGGATGAAATACATCACTTTTGTGTCCAGGCACCATGATAGTTTTAGTAATTGGGATACCAAACAATCAGACTGGAAAATCACTAATACACCCTACGGGCAGGATGTTGTAAAACAATTAGCAGAAGAATGTAAAGTGCAGGGAATAAAATTATTCCTTTACTATTCCACCTTGGATTGGTTCCGCAACGATTATCAATATGAAACCGGAAGAACGGGCCAGGGAACAGGAAGAACAATTAAAAGTGACTGGCCTTCCTACATTAAATTCATGAAAGCCCAACTCACAGAGTTGCTGACCAATTATGGCGAAATCGGCGGAATCTGGTTTGATGGCCATTGGGATCAAACTGCTCCGGAAGGAGAAGCAGACAGAAGTTCGAGAGTTAACTGGCATTACGAAGAAATTTACAAACTGATTCATGATCTGCAACCTCAATGCATGATCGGAAACAATCACCACCTCGATCCGATTCCGGGGGAAGATTTTCAAATGTTTGAGCGGGATCTGCCGGGCGAAAATAAATCAGGTTTAAGTTTTCAAAAAGCAAGTGATGTACTTCCACTCGAAACTTGTGAAACCATCAACGCGACATGGGGTTTTGATATCGGCGATTCAAAATATAAATCCTCAAAAGACCTGGTTAAACTTCTTGTGGGAGCAGCTAGTGTAAATGCAAATCTATTATTGAATATCGGGCCAATGCCAAACGGAAAAGTTCAGCCACAATTTGAATCAAGACTGGACAGCATGGGCGAATGGTTAAAAGTAAATGGGGAATCCATTTATAATACAATGGGGAGTTCGCTCGAAAAACAATCCTGGGGATTGATCACTGAAAAGACAGAAGACATTTATTTTCATATATTTAATGATTCTGTCAGTTCAATTTCTATAGAAAACTTTCCATACAAACCAGGAAAACTGGTTACAATGAAAGGAAATATTCCTGTAAAATTTGTATACAAAAAAGGTGTATTAACCATTGATCTGAAATGTATCGAACGCGATGAATTGGATACTGTTCTAAAATTAAAAATTAAGAGAAAATAAAATCATGCGAATCGATGCCCATCAACATTTTTGGCGGTACAATTCTTCACGGGATACCTGGATGACCAATGAAATGGACATACTCAAAAGAGATTATTTACCGGAAGATCTTTTCCCTTTATTACAGGAAAATAATATCGATGGATGCATTGCAGTACAGTCAGATCAAACGCTGACTGAAACAGAATTCCTCCTGGATTTAGCAAATAAAAATGAGTTCATTAAAGGGGTAGTTGGTTGGGTTGACCTAAGAGCTGATGATATTGACGAACAATTAGAAAAACTGTCTTCAAATAAAAAATTAAAGGGATTTCGCCATATTGTTCAATCGGAAGCAGATGAAAATTTTCTTTTGCAGGATGATTTTTGTCATGGAATATCTCTGCTTCAAAAATACGGTTATACCTATGACATCCTGGTATACTCTCATCAATTGGAAAAGGTAATCGATTTTATAGAAAAGTTTCCGGAGCAGCCTTTTGTTTTGGATCATATGGGGAAACCGGAAATAATGAATAAAAAATCATGGGACTGGGAAAACTATTTAAAGGAAATCGCTTTACATCAAAATGTTTATTGTAAGGTATCGGGCCTGGTGACAGAAGCGGATTTACAGGAATGGAAATTGCCTGATTTCAAACCTTACATCGATTTTGTTCTGGAAAAATTCAGTATAGAAAGAATCATGTTTGGCAGTGACTGGCCCTTATGTTTATTAAGTGCTGATTACGGAGAAGTGTGTGCTATTGTGGAAAAAAATCTCCCCGATCTGGCTGCAGACGGAAAGGCAAAATTATGGGGTGGAAATGCGGCGACTTTTTACAACATTTCT
>JBBSSE010000306.1:0-4378 GCA_038242375.1 Chitinophagales bacterium | reverse complement strand
TCGTCCGGCAAGCCTTGCCTCTGGTCCTGATGGATATTTGTATGTAATTGATATGTATCGCCAGCACATTGAGACACCCATGTCCATCCCTGAAGACTTGCAAAAGGATATGGATTTTGATGCGGGCAATAAATATGGACGGATTTACCGCATCGTTCCTAAAAATGCAGGCGCATATAAAAAAGTGGTTCATGATCTTAAAAATGTCTCAACTCTGGATTTGGTCGGTTTTCTTTCTGATCAAAACAGTTTTTGGCGTCTTCAGGCCCAAAGACTGCTCCTCGAACGCCAAGATAAAAGTGTGGTTCCTGCCGTAAAAGCTTTATTTAAAGATAGTGAGGATGCGAGATTCAGGCTGCATGCTTTGTATGTATTGGAAGGTTTAAATATGTTGGATGCCAGCACCGTAAAGGCTGCCATGAAGGATGCTTCACCCGGTGTTCGGGAAAATGCCGCAATTCTTTCTGAAAGATTCCCGGATTGCTTACCTCAATTAAAAGAATTAACCAGGGATGCTTCCACCAGGGTTGCTTTCCAGGCAACGCTTAGTTTAGGCGAATTTAAAGATAAAAGCATTCTGCCTGTTTTGGGAAGGGTTGTGGAACAGCGGGGACAAAATCCCTGGTTCCGTACCGCAGTTTTAAGTTCTGAAGCAGGATCAGGGATTGACCTGTTGAAAGTGCTGGAAAATAATTCCTTTTTTGAAGAGGAGTCCGACTGGAAACTTACCTTTTTAGAAACATTGTCAAGCGTTGTTGGTTCGCGTAATCAAAAAGCTCAAATAACCGGATTATTAAACTTTTTATCAAAATTTCCAAAAGAAAATACAAGCATATGGCAGGCTGCCGGTGTTAAAGGTTTGGCGAATGGGTTAGCGTCCGCTGAAGGAATGGAAAAGGCTTTAAAAGAAAAATTAAAGAATATAGAATCAGAGGCAGATAAAAATAGCAGTAAAGCCCTGGGAGATTTAAAGCAATTATATAATAAATGATTTTTAAAAAATTAATTATTCTGGTATGAAAAATCCAAATTATTCCCGAAGGAAATTTATCAATAAATGTTTGACTACCAGTGGCCTTGTTTTGGGTGGTGCGTTCATTTTAAATAGCTGTAATACAAATCAACCAGGAGAGGAGCCGGCGGCCAAAAAGGAGAACAATGCTGAAGACTCCTGTAATGATTTATCCGGAGTCAGTGAAGGAGAACTTAAGAAGCGCGAGAGTTTAGGTTACGTTACTAAATCCCCTAATCCTGATAATGAATGTGGTAATTGTAGCTTGTTCATACCCCCCAAAAAAGAAATGGTATGTGGGGGTTGTCTTTTATTTAAAGGGCCGGTTTATAAAGAAGGTCACTGTGTTCAATGGGCCGCTATTGTTTAGGTTTAGAGCACATTTATTAGGCAGTTTTTTTATGAAAGGGGGCTTCTGCTTGCTGGTAACATCATGCATCAAAAGGACATATATGGAGAAGTTTAATGGATATAAGAAATCGACCTCTGAAAGAATGGATTAAGTAAATCCGGAAAAAAGTATTTCAAACGTTGTAGTTGCTTATTTCAAACGTTGTAATAGCTTTTTAGCCAGGACCATTTTTACTGCAGGTGTTTCTAAGGCTATTTTATAATAGATTTGTTACCCCAGTTACGAATCAAACCTGAACGTTAAGTCTGGTCATGTTTTTAAAATAAGTTCCTAAAATCGGATTGACTTGTTATGATAATAATTCCTGCTTTTCCACATCAAAGATATTTCTGAAAAATAGAGGAAAAGAATCGCTTTTTTCGACTTCATAAAAAAAGCCTAACGCTGATATATAGATAAAAAAAAGTTGAATCACCAGTGACGTAAAATAAATCACCTGATTTAAAAACATAAAATAATATCTAAACACGTACTGTCTTAAATCATAAAATTTGAAACAAATGTTTGACCGTCGAAAGTTTATTAAAACCACCACTGTTGCTGGCATAGGCCTGGGGCTTGCAGGAAGTGTACTTCCTCTTTTTGCGAAAGGTGCTTCTGTAGCCGGTAAAAGAATTGGGATTATCGGACTGGATACTTCACATAGTACCGCTTTTACAAAAGAAATAAATGGGGCCAATTCAACGCTTGACTATGGGGGATATAAAGTGGTAGCGGCTTATCCCAGGGGGAGTTATGATATTGCCTCTTCTGCGGATCGTATCCCGGGCATGATAGAAGAGATGAAGAAAATGGATGTTGAGATTGTTGATAGTATTTCTGCTTTATTGGAAAAGTCAGATGTGATACTATTGGAAACAAATGATGGGCGTCTTCATCTTGAGCAGGCTTTGCCGGTATTTAAAGCGGGTAAACCATTGTTCATTGACAAACCCATTGCCGCTTCCCTGGAGGATGCGATACTTATTTTTGAAGCATCAAAACATTATAAGGTTCCTGTTTTCTCTTCTTCATCTTTGAGATTTACTTCAAGTGCACAGGCTGTAGTGAATGGAAAAATAGGAAACGTTTTGGGGGCTGAAGCATATAGTCCGGCAACCATTGAAAAAACCCATCCTGACTTTTTCTGGTATGGCATACACGGTGTGGAATTATTATATACCGCTATGGGCACGGGATGCAAAGAACTTATTCGCATACATACTGAAGGCACTGATGTAACTGTAGGCACCTGGAATGACGGGCGTATAGGTACTTTCCGCGGCACGCGCACAGGCAAACATTTATATGGAGGAACTGCATTTGGTGAAAACGGAGATGCTGAATTGGGACCCTATGATGGATATAAACCCTTGCTGGTTGAAATAATAAAGTTTTTCCAAACAGGTGTTCCCCCCGTTAGTCCGGAAGAAACCCTGGAGATTTGCGCCTTTATGGAAGCAGCAGATGAAAGTAAAAGAAAGAAAGGAACGCGTGTACTCCTAAGTGATATACAGGTGCGTGCCCGAAAAAATGCCGAAAAGCGTTTAAAACATTTGTTTTAAAGTCAGTGATACTAATCCAATTCAATCAATCATCTAAAAAGTTTGTATGCAAGATTCCAGAAGAGCTTTTATTAAAAATACAGTCGCAGCCTCTGTAGCAGTTTCTTTCGGAGGAGTATTACCGGGATTTTCAGCCAAAAGCTATGCGAATATTATAGGTGCGAATGAAAAAATCAGGATGAGTATTATGGGTGTGAATGCACGTGGTTTGGCACTTGCTGAAAATTTTAGTAAACAAAAGAATTGTGAGGTTACGTATATTTCAGATGTGGATGAAAGGGCGATGAATAAATGTATAGATACAGTTGAAAAGATCCAAAATAAGCGACCTGAAGCTGCTCCGGATTTCAGGAAGTCTCTTGATGACAAATCTCTGGATGCATTCGTAATAGCTGCACCGGATCACTGGCATGCACCGGCTGCCATCCTTGCCTGCAAGGCGGGTAAACATGTGTATGTGGAAAAGCCCTGCTCGCACAATCCACATGAGGGGGAGATGCTTGTAGCGGCTGCCCGGAAATATGACCGTAAGGTGCAAATGGGTTCGCAGCGCCGGTCATGGCCCAATATTATTGCAGCCATTAAGGAGATTCAGGATGGCGTTATTGGCCGCCCCTATTTTGCAAAAGGCTGGTATACCAATAATCGTCCTTCCATTGGTACCGGAAAAAAAGTAGAAATACCTTCCTGGTTAAATTATGACCTGTGGCAGGGACCGGCACCGCGTGAGCCTTATAGGGATAATATTTTACATTACAACTGGCACTGGTTCTGGAATTGGGGTACGGGCGAAGCGTTGAATAACGGTACCCACATGGTGGATCTTATGCGCTGGGCACTCGATGTGAATTATCCCACCAGTGTGCGGTCATCAGGTGGACGATACCGGTACCTGGATGATTGGCAAACTCCGGATACCCAGGTGATCACCTGGGAGTTTCCTAATAATACTTTTATGGAATGGGAAGCCAGAAGTTGTAATGGAAGGTACGTAGAAGGATCAAGCGTAGGTGCGATCATATATGGCGAAAAAGGAACGGTGGAAATGGAGGTTGCAGGCGGTAATTCCTATAGGTTGTATGATTTAAACAACAAGTTATTGAAGGAGGTTAAAAATGCCGTAACAATTGATGCCCGGAATGTAATGGATCCTTCAAATTCTTTAGATGCACTTCATTTCCAGAACTTTTTTGATGGTATCCGAAAAGGCACCCCATTAAATGCTGAGATTTTGATCGGCCATCAAAGCACCTTATTGTGTCAATTGGGAAATATTGCAGTAAGAGCAGGTGGCATCTCCTTTCAAACAGATAGTAAAACGGGCCATATTATTGACAATGAAGAGGCGGGTAAATATTGGCAAAGACAATATGAGACCGGATGGGAACCGGTTGTATAGCATATACATTC
>JBBSSE010000305.1:0-4383 GCA_038242375.1 Chitinophagales bacterium | reverse complement strand
TTTTATTTTATACACTTTCACATCAATAGTATCAAAGGCTGTACAACCTGCAGCACTACTTATTCTTAAAATATATTGCTGACTTTCAGAAAGAAGTGCCACCGGATTGCCGATGTTCGGATTGTTCAATCCTTTGGAAGGTGACCAGGTAAATGTTTCTGCTCCTGTAGCATTTAGTTGCAAAGGCTGGTTTACTACAACAGATGTATCTCTTGGCCCGGCATCTGCTTCAAGTTTTTCTACCGTTATAAATACCGTGTCAAACACAGGTTTTGGACATCCTAAAACATCTTTTACTTCCACAATATATTGTACGGACTCGGCAGGAGTAGTTACAGGATTGGGAATGTTAGCATTGTCCAGAAATATTGTAGGCGACCAGCTATAAAGGCTGCCACCCGTTACATTTAATTGATAACTTTCAGAAGCACAAATAGTTGCATCATTTCCTCCTTTTGCATTCGGATAAGGAACAGTTTTTACAGTGATTTTATCCGTAGCATAGCATTTACCAATACTTCCGGTTACAGTGTATGTAGTCGTTGCGACAGGCGTAGCAAAAGGGATTTTTATATCATCGGAATTCAACGTAACAGAAGGGCTCCAGGTATAATGAAGTGCATCGCTGATTGTATTTAAACGGATAGTGTCTGTCAGACAAATGGTCGTATCTTTTCCTGCATTTAAGGAAACTTTGCTTACCACATTTACTTTTACAGAATCGGTAGCAACACAACCAGGACTTTCAAATAATGTAGCAAAATAAGTTGTTGAAACTTTAGGGCTTACAATGGGATTAAAATTATTTGCATCACTGATATTATAATTTGGAGACCAGACAATTTTTCCAGTACCGATAGCATTTAATTGAAGTTCATCAATATTACAGATAAGCGTATCATTGGTTACGGAAAAAGTAGGCTTCTCCACAATTTCCACAATTTTCTTAAAGTTTTTGTTACAACCCATCGTGCTGGTAACCTGTAATTCTACGGAATAGCTGCCCGCTTTTGTATATGAATAAACAGGGTTTTTTGTATTCGATGAGTCAGCTAAAGTCACCGGGTCACCAAATTTCCAGGACCAGGAATTAACTGTCCCAAAGTTTGTGGTCGATTTATCTTTAAAGTTGATAGAAGAATTGATGCATTTACCATCTACATCAAATTCAGGAAAAAATCCGGGGTACACCTTTACAATTTGAGTAGCAGAATCAGAACATTGTTGTCCCCTGTTTACGACTAATTTATACGTATATTCTCCGGCTGCAGAATAAATATGCGTTGGCGATTGCTGAGTGGAGGTGTCTAAAGTGCCTGTAGAAGGGTCACCAAATTCCCAATAAAATGTTTTGTTTAAAGGAGAGAAATCATCATTAATAAATTTTACATCAAAGCCATCACAACTGACCGGTCGCGGATCCAGTTTGGCACCGGCAAAATCACAATTGGTCACGTTTACAATAAAATCTTTTAAATGCTCATTGATCAATTTTCCATTCTTATATGATCTCACCATAACAGCCACAACATATCTTCCTACATCCGGTGCGGTTCCACTGATGATACCAGTTTTAGAATCAATAATTGCATCTTTTCCCAACGGATTTAAACCGGAATAGCCAAACTGATACGGTGCAGATGAATAGGGCGGAGGCGAAGGATTTCCATTGCTTGCATTTTGAAAACTTCCTCCATCATATGCGTCTGTAAAAGCATACACAAGGGAATCTCCATCACTATCCAACGCGCTAAAATCAAGTATAAAAGATTTTCCGCCACAAATAGCATCTATACTGGTCTTGAATTGGGGAGAGTTATCATTTATTGCGGGAATGGAGGTTGTGTAAGTAGATCCGGTGCCATTTCCACCAAAGGTATTTACATTCGTAAGCGGAGAAATTCTGCAACATGTTTGATAGGTAGCCGTGTATCCATTCGAGTTTTCAGGTAGATCGACCGTCAAAATATATAAACCTGTATGGTAGCGTAGGGAAGGAGGATTACTAATGCAGACCGGTAAAGGGTTTACAGTCACATCCACTTCGTTTGATTTTACCACATCATAATAAGTGCCGGCAGATGGATATTGTCTTCCATTGGTTTTATCAAATATTCCGATAAAAACATTGACGGGCATGGCAGCGGCATCTGGTGGTGAATTTTGATCCCGGAATAATTTGAGGGTTATGCGGTATTTATTTGTATTGGCTGCAGTTCCTTTTCCCAAATATTCATAAATCATTTCCCCACCAATAATATGTTTAGCGCTGACTAAAAACGCACACATTAATATTAATATGGTTAGGAAGATTTTCTTCATTTGAATAGACACAATTGATAAAGACAATGATTGATGTGAACGACAGTTTAAAACAAATTTACTAACATGTAGGCTTATTCTCCTACTTATTAGAGTAAACGAAATAATTTAGGAAACTATCCAGGTATTGATTGCTTAATTCTTGTTCTTCCCACATGCCTATATGACCGGATTTCTGCAAGAAATGAGTTGATCCGATTTGAGTGAGATGACACTGTTTCAAAGATGCATCTAAGGGTATTGCGTTGTCGTGGATGCCGATAATAAAAAGGACGGGCTTGGAAAATGATTGTAAAACCGCCGTTGTATCAGGCCTTTTGATCATCGCCCTGGTATATTGAATAAGCGTTTCTGCCGGAAGTTTGCCGGCAATTTCCACTAAATCTTTTACCAGTTTTGGATTGTCCTTTCTGGTTTGATCAGAAAATAAATTTGGAACAGTTGTTTCTGCATAAAGCTGAACCCCGTTTTTTTCTATAAAATCAATTCCTTTTTCTCTTGTAGCAATTTTATCCGCATCATCCGCGAAGGCAGAGGAGTGAAACAGACCAAAGGAATTTAATAATTGCCCGTATTTTCCTGCAAAAGCAAGGGTAATATATCCACCCATACTATGGCCGATAAGGGAAAATGTTCCGTAAGTTTTGGATGTTATGGCCTCATTATCTGCGATCATTTTTATAACATCCGCATAATCTTCGAGAGAACAGTCGCCATCTAATAATTCTGACTGTCCGCAACCTGGCAAATCGGGAACAATGACCAAAAAATCTTTTTTGAATTTTTCAACCTGGTGATTCCAGATACGACCATCTTCTCCAAACCCATGCAGAAGCATAACAGGATTCCCGCTACCTTCCGTTTTATAGAAAATCTTTTTATTCCGAAATAGTATAAATGGCATTTTACGTATGTTTCCTTGTAATGTAAACAAAACTTCGGAAAATGAGTATTCCAATGACTGGAATAAGCGCAGGGTTCATTAATTGGGGAAGAATAAACCAACATCCAATCAGAATGACATTAAATATGGCGTAAACGAGGTAATATATTTTTACCCATTTTTTCTTTGAATGGATATAAAAAGCAGCCACCACATTTAAGGGCCAGGCCCATAAAAGATTGTAGTTATTTTTGGTCATGATGTGATCTGTGCCAAACCACATAAACACTAACAATACACCGAGCAAACCTACTACGAAAAATAGTAGTCCATCCAGTGAAGACATGACCTTTTGAATAGCCGGATTTTTGAAAAAACTAAAAAAAGCGATAAGTGCAAACAGACAGGTAAAAATGAAAAAAGGATGCTTCAGATTATCCTTTGTATTATCTGGTAATACTGCGTCATAAACTTGTTTCTTTTGAGCTACTAAAACGTGGTTGTCTATGGTAGCACTATCAAAGTTCATTAATAAATAATCGGGTAAAAACATCTCTTCCCTGGGATTCATTACCGCATCTGTTTTGGCGCCCAGTAAAATATCGATCCCTAACTTACTCCATTCCTTATCATTTAAATCAAGATAATCATGAATAAGGTTCCGGAAGGTTTGGGGAGAATTTAGTACTGTTTTGAAACGGACCTGTCCATCTGAGGAGTTTTCAATAAGGTCGCGTAACCTCGTGGTACAATTGTCAAACGTGAAATCGTATTTGTAAAACCTGTTTGCAGGCATCATATTTTCATAAAGCAGATCGACGATCCTGTCTTTTTCTGAGCAGGATAAATTGAGAACTTGTTCCGTTATTCCTCTCCGCTCTACCTGGTAAGAATAAATGAAGGAATCAAAATATTCTCTTGATAAAAAGTACATCAATTTCCCCCGGACAAATTTTGTGTAAAAGCCTGGTTCATCAAAATTAAACGTGCCATAATTATACACGATATCCGTATTGTTGGAACTATCTACCACCCTTAAAGCGCTATGTCCGAAGGTGGAATATAATTCATCTCCCGGTGTTGCTGTCAGTAAGCTTATTCTTAATCGGCATGAATCATTTTGTGCTCCCGCAGTAAAGGGCAGTAAAAACAGTAGGTAAAGTAAGAATTTCATGTTT
>JBBSSE010000304.1:0-4388 GCA_038242375.1 Chitinophagales bacterium | reverse complement strand
TATATTTTTGACTACTTCTAACACAATTTTTTCGTCAAAAGGATTGAAGAAAAAGAAGATTGAATCTTCTTTATCCACATTATATTTGACGGCATTTTCGGTTAAAATAGTGAAATTTGTTTCCGGATATTTCCATTGAATAGAATCAATATTTTTTTTCGCCGAAACGCTTAAAGCCGCTGCAAATTCAATCCCTTTAATTTTTTCAAATCCATAGGCTGCTGCTACAACCATAATCCTGCCTTTCCCTGATCCGAAATCAACTAATGTGCCCGTAGATTTTTCTTCCCGGAGAAAAGTAAATGCTTTTTCCAGTAAATAGTAATTTGCCGCCTGGTAAATGGACGCATTTATTTTATTATCTCCTACTACTGATAAGCGTTTTAATTTATCGATACCGGTTGTATTAATGCAGTATTTTTTTTCTCCTGCTATTTCATGCTTTATAGTGAAAAATGCCAGGTGGATATTCCAATTTTTAGATAGAAAAAAAAGGTATTTTAAGTAAGATAATTTTCTCATAAAGACAGCGCAAAGAAATAAAAGGTTTGGAAATAATTATATAAAAGCAAAAGGATTTAGTCCGGCATATTCGATGGTTTTAAATCCAGTACGATCAATTGGACGGAAACATTGTTTTCCCATTCATTTTCATCCAGGGTATAAACGATGTCCACCGGTTTATTTTCCTGTAAATGTAAATATTTTTCCGCCATATTAAATCCGATGCCGGTTATGGTTACCCCGTCTTTTTTTACTACAAAACGCAGGTGTTTTTCTTTTACAATTTTAGACCAGCCTGTATCCAGGACATTCCTGGTAACAAAAACGGGCCGCATATTTTCCGGACCAAATGGTTCCATTTGTTTGATGATATTATAAAAACCGGTATTGATGTGCTTAAATTCTAAGACGGCATCTATCAGAAGTTCCGGTATCAAAAGCATGGGATCGATTGTGCCTGACACCACTTCTTCAAATTTTTCACTAAAAGCAAGAACACTTTCCGGAAGCATGGTCATTCCTGCAGCGGCAAAATGACCTCCATATCCAAGCAGATGCTCACGGCAGGCGTGTATAGCATCATACAAATTGAAGCCTTTTACACTCCGCGCACTTCCGCCTACAACGCTTTCTCCCATGGTTAATATTACTGTGGGGCGATGGTATTTTTCAATAAGTCTTGACGCCACAATTCCTACCACACCTTTGTGCCAGTGTGGCTGGTATAATACCGTTGTTTTTCTGCTTTGCAAAAGCACATCATTCATTATTATGGAAAGTGCTTCTTCCGTGATCATCGTATCTGCATCTTTCCTTGCCGAATTATCTGTATGAAGCAATTCTGCTAATTCCTTTGCTTTTTCATAATCATCTTCTATAAACATGTGCACGGCTTTGGAAGCATCGTCCATTCTTCCTGCTGCATTCACTTTTGGGGCTATTACAAAGACAACATTATTAATTGTAAAAGTGGATTTTTGATTGCTTAATTCAATTAATGCTTTTATTCCCGGACTTGGGTTCTTATTCAATTTCTTTAATCCAAACCAGGCAATAATTCTGTTCTCATCAGTAATGGGCACTATATCCGCACCAATGGCAGTTACCACCAGGTCGAGGTAACATAAATACGATTCTTCCGGTAAATCAAGTCTTTTTGCGATAGCTGATATCAGTTTAAAACCTACGCCACAGCCGCAGAGTTCCTTAAATGGATAGGTACAATCCGGTTGCTTTGCATTTAAAATTGCCAGGGCAGGAGGTAACTCATTACCCGGTAGATGGTGGTCGCAAATAATAAAGTCTAAACCTAATTCAGCGGCATATTGAACAAGCGCGTTTGATTTAATGCCACAATCCAATGTGATCACAAGGCTAAAACCATTTTCTTTTGCATGATCAATTCCTTGCTTGCTTACGCCATAACCTTCGCGGTAACGGTGAGGGATATAGAAATCAATTTTTTCTGAATTGTATATTTTCTTAAAAAACCGGTAAACGATCGCCACAGCAGTTGTTCCATCTACATCGTAATCACCGAAGATGAGGATCTTTTCCTTTCTTTCGAATGCCTGAAGGATCCGCTCAACTGCTTTTTCCATATCCTTCATTAAAAAGGGATCGTGCAATTGGGTAATATCAGGCCGGAAATAATCTTTTGCTTTTTCAAAAGTGTCAATGCCCCGGTTTATCAAAATGGAACATAAAACGGGATTGATTTTTAGCGCACTTTGAAGGACAGATACTTTCTCCTCATTACTTGGTATTATAGTCCATCTTTTCTCCATGTATTTGTTTTTTATTTCGAGACAGCAGGCAATGATTCCTGTATATTTTGTCGAAGATACTTTTAGTTCCCCGTCCTGTTCAAAATAGTAATTAAGGAAAATTTTCCAGTGTGGCTTATCAAATTACTTTCTATATAACATATATGTAAATTATGTTTATTTTGAAAATGAAATTCTCAAAGAACTTCCTGAATGAAATTTATGGAATGGGAATAAAAAAGAAGATAGTCGGATTTTTAATATTTCCTATCCGTCGTATACCGGACTAATTCTTCGAGGGCTTTGCGGGCATCATTATCCGGAAAAGTATACAATACTTCCAAAGCCTGATCGCGATAGCTTTCCATCACTTTCGTTGCATAATCGATTCCGCCGGACTCTACAACCTTCTTTAAAACATAGTCTATTTTCTCCGGAATTTTATTTTGGTTCTTTACGATATAAATGATTTTTCTTCTCTCACCTGCATCAATATTATTCAATGTATAAATTAACGGGAGGGTCAGCTTCTTTTCTTTTAAATCATTCCCGGTAGGTTTACCAATATCGTTTGTGCCATAGTCAAAGAGGTCATCTTTTATTTGAAACGCAATTCCTGTTTTTTCACCAAAATCCTTCATCCGGTCGGTGATGGAATCATCATTTGTTGCACTCCATGCGCCTACACCGCAGGCGGATGATAAAAGAGAGGCCGTTTTTCCTTTAATTATCTCGAAATAGACATCTTCTTCCAGGTTCAGTTTCCGGGCTTTCTCCATTTGCAGCAATTCTCCTTCGCTCATTTTACTTACCGCCTCGGACAGGATGTGCAGATGCTTAAATTCTTTTGTGGAAGTGGATAGTAATAACCCTTTGGCCAGGAGATAATCACCGACCAGCACGGCTATTTTGTTTTTCCACATAGCATTGATGGAAAGAAATCCACGACGTTCCAATGATTCATCCACTACATCATCATGAACAAGCGTAGCCGTATGCAAAAGTTCTACAAGCGCAGCAGCGTGATAGGTAGATTCGTTGACTTCTCCGTGGAGTTTAGCACTTAGGAATACAAACATAGGCCGAAGCTGTTTCCCTTTTCTCTTAATAATATATTTCATTATACGATCAAGAGAAGGTGTTTGACTTCTAACAGAATCTGCAAATTTCTTTTCGAAAATTTTTAATTCCGGTGCTATAAGATTTTTTGAAAATTGCATGTTGCTTAAAAACGGCAATATACCAAAGAAAGAATAAATGAGCAGATTTTTTCCTTAAAAAAGGAAGGGTTGAACGTAATAATAAGGGACTATTAAAAGTATTGTCAATAGTATATATTTAAAATAAAAGTCTCTGTCACTTGTTTTAACCTACATTTACCCAATTGATAAAATATATAAATGAATATTTCTAAATAAATAACCAAATATGTTTGATTTTTGGAAATCGTTTGATATTTTCGCAAAAAAATAAATCTGTTTATTAGAAAATCTTTAATTTAAAATTATGGTAAAAAAGTATCAATTATTGTTAATGGGGATATTTGCCCTTTTATCCTTTGGTGCTTTTGCACAGGATACAGGAGTCTATAATATCTATGATTCTACTGTGATTCCTGCCAAGGGACAAGGACAGCACAATGAGTTTATGAATAATTCATATAACTTCCCCGCGAAGCCGCGCAATCAAATGGAGTTTGGAATTTCAGGTGGTATGTTTGCGATCAATGGTGATGTAGCATCGCAAATCCCAACGGCAGGTTTCGGAGCTCATTTTCGTAAAGCATTAGGTTATGTGTTTTCTTTAAGATTACAATATAACTATGGTATGGCGAAAGGCCTCAACTGGAAAGAATCTTATGGATGGCAAAATAACCCGGCTTGGGCTAATAGTGGCTATACTCCTAATTCCCCGGTTTATTATAACTATAAATCAACTGTTCAGGACCTTTCATTACAAGGTATTTTTTCTTTCAACAATATTCGCTTCCACAAGCAAAAAACCGGTATGGTTATTTATGGTGGTTTAGGTGCAGGTGTAACGATCTATGATACGAAAGTAAATGCTTTAAACGGCAACACTCCGTATAACTTCAGCTCAATTACTGCTTCCGGTTAT
>JBBSSE010000303.1:0-4409 GCA_038242375.1 Chitinophagales bacterium | reverse complement strand
TTCAAATTTCTTTTTCGCGATTGCCTGATCAATCAAAGTTCTCAACTTTTCATCACAAATTACCGGATCAGTTTCATGAATTAATTTCCATTCGAAATAAACGTCCCGCTTGTGACAAATGCGTTCGCAGATTGTATTAAGGGCTTCATACGCTTTAGAAAGTCGTGCAGGATCCGCGCTTCTGATATCCAAAGAACAGGTAACATAATGTGGTATTAGGTTACGGGCCGCATCTTTTACATTTATTTTACCAACTGTTGCCACAAGATTGCGACGTTCAGGTGTTGCATATTCTTCGGTTTCTACAATGAATTGAGCTGCCGCGCAAAGGGCATCTACCCGCACATTCATAGGAACGGTGCCGGCATGTCCAAGCTTTCCTACGAAATTTATTTCGACTCTTTTTTGGCCGGCCAATGCCCTTACCGCGCCTACCGGTATTTTGCGGTTGTGCAGAATCAATCCTTGCTCTGTATGAATCTCTAAATAACCTAACCATTCCTCCTCAGGAATATTTTCAGTTTTTATCTTTGAAATATCCATATTTAAAGAGGTAAGCACTTCTCCTAAAGTCTTGCCTTGATCATCTTTTTTATCAAGGATGAAATTATCAAATTTACCCGCAAGTGCTTTGCTTCCGAGGTAGGAGGTATTAAAACGGGTATCTTCTTTTTCACTGAAGGCAACAATTTCGAGATTGAATGCCAGTTCTATATTTTGGTCAATGACATTTTGAGCAATATCCAGCCCTGTAAGAATACTTAACGGTCCATCAAATTTTCCATCATTTTTATCATTATTATATTGTGAACCGATCACAAATGTTTTCGCATTGGGAACTTTACTTGAAAGTTTGCCGCGGACATTTCCAATATTATCGATGCGTGTTTCAAGCCCGGTTTCATTCATCCATTGCGCAATCTTATTACTGCTGCTAACAAAAAATGCCTTTCCGGAGTCATTCTTTCCTGCATGTTCCTCATTTAACTGACTCATTTCCAGGATTCGGGATTGTACTTTTTGGGCTCTTTGTGAATATTTAATCATCTTAATTCGTTTGTTATCAAATGTTATGCTGAAATAATTTCCTGTATAAACAGGATTAAATCTCTTAGCTTTTGCGTAGGTACGTTTTTATGGTGGCGAAGTAAGTCAAATTTTGCAAGAAAATTATTGCTGAAATTAATTTTTAAATGTTATTGACTCACCATTGTAAAAAAGATACTATGAAATACTATTTTAGATTCCTGTTTTGCAATGATTAAGTGAATTAGATATCGTTTAAGGAAAGATATCTGAAAACCAGGGAATTTATTTAAAAACAACAATAGGTTTTTTTCTCCTAAGTGTTTCTTTTAGGCTTTCTAAAGTGCTTGGAGTATATTTGTGTCATGAGGATTTTACAATCCATATTTATTATTTCAATCCTTTTATTTGCATCTAACCAATGCAATGCAGCTATTTATGATTCATTTCCTTTTGAAATAAACGATCATCCTCCCTGCACAGAACAAACTGATCTTGACGATTCGTATGGCCCGGTAAATTTGATCAGTTTTTTTCAAAGAACTGAACAGGTTACTTACTATCATCCTTCCGGCAAGGAATTTTCAGGAGAATTGTTTTTTAGATTTGGTAAGATGGAGAGTGCTTCTGTCGGTCTGATTCCGTATTTTCTTTTTTGCACGCCTATTGGCATCACCCTGATTTTCCCCAAACATTATTTTTTTTAGAAAAGAGTTTTTTTTCAGCGGTCAATTCTTGTTGACTGTAAGGTTAATTTTCTCCATTATTACTCTAAATTTAAATAAAAAAAATGTCTACACTTATCGTTTCATTAATAATCATCGCCTTTATTGTCATCTTAGTTATGGGATTTAGTTTTCTTACGAGGCGTAATAGAAAAGCGAAAGAGCAAAAATTTGTCGATCTCTTTAATAAAGCGGGAGAAGAAAATGGTTTGTCTTTTTCCAGCCAGGAAATTTTGCGCAATAAGATCATCGGATTAGACGGTATCAACCGGAAATTTGTGGTGGTAAATGAAAATGAAAAAAGCAGGGTGATCAACCTGGATGAAGTGGGAAAATGTTTCATGGAAAAACACCTCGGAACTTATACCCGTGAGGATGAAAAATCATCCGGTTATGAAATGTTTGTAAAAACGATCAGTCTCAAATTTGAGTTTAAAAAGAAAAAAGATTCTGAAACAATTGTTTTCTATGATATTCTTTTGAATCCTGAGGTAGAAGAAAAATTGATGGAGGCGAAAGCAAAGGATTGGGAAACCATTCTTTCTAAAATGATCATTGATCCCGTAAAGGTCAGCGCCTGATTTTTGCCGCAGGCCAATTATTTTTTTGTGGAAGAGTTATAAGGTGAATGCTGTTTTTTAGTTCACCATTACTTTTTATAATGGAACTGCTTTTTTTTAGGTTTAAAAAAATATTGACTGTTTGCAGCGATTGGATTATTTTGCCGGTCATTAAAAGTATGAAAGTGAGACTGCTGTTATTATTTTATGTTTTTTTGATTTTGTCCTTTTCTACAATGGCACAGGAATGTACTACGCGGGGTCAGTCACCTTCAACAGCCTTTCCTGTTTGCGGTACAAATGTCTTTTCGCAGGATAATGTTCCAATCTGCAGTTCTCATAATTTATATGTTCCCAATTGTGATGATGGGGCAAATTATGCCAATAAAAATCCCTTCTTTTATAAGTTTACTTGTTTTGAATCAGGTACATTAGGATTTGTAATTACACCAAATGATTTAAGAGATGATTACGACTGGCAGCTTTATGATGTCACCGGCCTTGATCCGAACGAGATCTTTACAAACCGGAATATTATTGTAACCGGAAACTGGGCCGGAAATCCCGGACCTACCGGAACTTCGGCTTCTGGTGTAAATTATATTCAATGCGCTTCTGCTCCGAATGGAACTGAATCCCGCTTTGCAAAAATGCCAAACCTGGTAAAGGGAAGAGAGTATATTCTTTTAGTAAGTCATTATACAGATACCCAAAGTGGGTATAAATTATCTTTTGGCGGAGGAACTGCAAGTATTACGGATCCAAAAATTCCGGACCTTGCAAATCTTACAACCTCATGCGATGCATCTAAAATATACATCAAACTGAATAAACCAATGAAGTGCAAGAGTATTGCTTCTGATGGAAGTGATTTTCTGATTTCCTCCGGAGCTTCTATCGTTTCAGCCTCTGCGGTTGGCTGTAGTAATGGATTTGATACAGATTCTGTTGTACTTACTTTAAACGCTCCTTTAGCAGCAGGCGATTATACAGTTGCCGTAAAAGTAGGAACAGATAATAATACCCTTGTTGATAATTGTGACAGAAACATACCTGTTGGAAGATCATTACCTTTTAAAGTAACCATTCTATTGCCCACGCCAATGGACAGTATGGCTGCTGTTACCTGCGCCCCACAATCACTACAACTCATCTTTAAAAAGAAAATACTTTGCAGTACCATTGCTGCTAATGGAAGTAATTTTAAAGTGACCGGGCCTTTTCCGGTCACGGTACTAAGTGCGGAAGGGGAGTGTACAGAGGGTGGTTCGAATGTGATTAATCTAAAACTTTCTGCGTCTATTGTACATGACGGTACCTACCAAATCACTCTTCAACCCGGCAGCCTGGGTAATTCTATATTTGATGAATGCGGATTGGAAACACCTCTTGGATCTTCCTTGTCCTTTAAAGTGAAGGATACCGTTTCTGCCAATTTCAAGACAGCCATTGCCTATGGGTGCACAATGGATACTCTGCGTTTTAATCATGATGGAAAAAATGCGGTTAACCAATGGAGCTGGGCCATGGATTATGCCGGTAAAAGTGCATTTCAGAATCCGGTAGGGTATTTTCATATTGCGGGAACAAAAACCATTTCGCTTAAAGTTTCAAACGGATTTTGTGCCGATTCTTCCACGCAAATCTTTACCTGGGATCATACATTGAAAGCCGGATTTGAAACCATTAATTTACTTTGTCCGGAAGACTCTGCAAAGTTTTTGGATAAATCCAGCGGGAATATTGTATCCTACACCTGGGATTTTAATAATGGAAATGCCAGTTTATTAAAAAGTCCTGTAGCGCAAAAATATCCACCATCTACTTATGAAAAGGAATTTATAATAAGGCAGATCGTTAAGAACGACATGGGATGCACCGATACAGCTTACCAAAAGCTAAAGGTTCTTAAGAGTTGTTATATCGCTGTTCCTACAGCCTTTACTCCTAACGGAGATGGGCTGAATGATTATTTATATCCCGTAAATGCTTTTAAAGCGCTGAATCTTGAGTTTAAAGTTTATAACAGAACCGGCCAGTTAATTTATTCATCCAATGACTGGTTGCAAAAATGGGACGGGACTTTCAAGGGTGAGCC
>JBBSSE010000302.1:0-4427 GCA_038242375.1 Chitinophagales bacterium | reverse complement strand
AATATCTTTGCACAGATAGTTATCGGGTTTATAGCTCTATATATATTAGTCATGGCTTTCTTAGCCGGATTTTATATGGAAAAGATTATTTCTGAAATTTTTGTTGGCCGGAATACGATTGAAATCTTTATTGGGTTTATTTTTTATTATTTCCTGGCAGATTTTCTCTTCCGTATCCAGTTACAGGAACTTCCCACGTTAAGCATTGTCCCTTACCTGCATCTGAATATTTCCCGCAAGAAGATTATTTCTTTCTTAAATATTCGTGGACTTTTTTCTGTCTTCAATATTGCACCTCTTTTTATTTTTCTTCCTTTTATCAGCACAAAAATCGGTACTACCTACGGCAGTTTGGTGATGTGGATGATGATTGTAATTTTGGTTTCACTAATTGTTCTAAACAATTATTTGGTTCTGTACCTGAAACGAAAATTGTTTTCCAATTTCTTCTTTCTGTTGATTGGTGTTGGTGTTGTCGCAGGTTTAGCAGCCTTGGATTACTTTGATATCATCTCCTTGTCGGCATTGGCAAATTCAGTTTTTCAGGAAATCGTTAAATCGCCCTTTGTGGGATTTGGTTTTGCGTTGATGGCTCTGGCTATTTTTATGATCAACACAAAATACCTCCGCGAGAATCTTTATGTAGAAGAAATAAGTACGAAAGCAAAAAATAAAACTAATACGGACTATTTATTTCTAAATCGTTTTGGCAAAGTTGGCGAATTATGTGTCTTGGAATTTAAACTGGTTTTTCGCCACAAACGTCCAAGGTCAGCAATGCTGATAGGAATTCTATTTCTACTTTATGGATTTGTTTTTTATCAGCCGGAAAACCTGGATAAAGACAAGTTTGAAATCATGATATTCGCAGCAATATTTATGACAGGGTCTTCCATTATTAACTATGGCCAGTATATGTTTGCCTGGCAAAGTTCACATTTTGATGGATTATTAGCGAATAAAATTTCTTATAAAGATTTCATCAAAGCCAAATTTCTTTTTTTTACCATAACCTGTACTATTATTTCTTTATTAGCCGCACTTTATAGTTTTATGAGTTGGAAAATACTGTTAGTTACCGTGGCGGCTTATTTATTTAATATGGGGTTTGGTGCTGTGATTGTTTTGTGGTTTGCTACAAAAAATTATAAACGCGTTGATCTGACCAAAGGTACCTATTTGAATTGGCAGGGGAGCAGTGCTTTGCAATTCTTGATGGGTATTCCTCTGCTCCTTATCCCCTCTGCGATTTATTTTCCTTTTGAATTGATGGGGAATCCTTATTTAGGATTGCTTACATTGGGTCTTTTCGGATTAGTTACCCTGTTAATGCGCAATTTTTGGGTAAATCAACTCACTAAATTATTTATTAAAAAACGGTATAAAATAGCTGAAGGTTTCAGAGAATAAATAAATTATATGATCCTGGAAATTAATAAATTGATAAAAGCATATGTCAGAAAAACTGTCTTAAACATAGAACACCTGCAAATAGACGCGGGAGAAACTGTTGGTCTTGTAGGAAATAACGGCGCAGGAAAAACGACCCTCTTCAGAATTCTGCTCGATTTAATCAGATCAGATTCAGGAGAAATTTTATCCAAAGGTATCAAGGTGGCGAACAATGATCATTGGAAATCCTACACAGCCTCCTACCTGGATGAAGGTTTTCTAATTGATTATTTAACACCGGAAGAGTATTTTGCTTTTATTGGCAGCCTGCAAAACATGAGTAAAGCAGATGTATTTGAATATCTCACTCAATTCAGAGAATTCTTTAATGGTGAGGTATTGAAAAGCGGTAAATATATCCGCGATCTTTCCAAAGGAAATCAAAATAAAGTAGGTATCGTTGCTACACTGCTGCAAAAGCCGGAATTTCTTGTTTTGGACGAACCCTTTGCAAATCTGGATCCCAGTACGCAAGTCCGTTTGAAGACTATTTTAAGAGACTTGAAGAGTCGCCAAAACCTGACCACTTTTATTTCAAGCCACGACCTTAATCATGTAACAGAAGTTTGCAGCCGGATTATCTTATTAGAAAAAGGGGTTGTGATCAAAGATCTACAAAAGAATGAGAATACATTACGGGAATTGCAGGAATATTTTTCCGGGGAAAAGGAGGATTAAATTGTTGGAATTGTTGAATTGTTGGAATTGTTGGATGATTAAATTATTTATTGTCTATAAATTATTTTTGTCTGATTTATTAAAAAAAGCAAAGTACTTCTTCAGAAATATTCTTTCATAATAACTATTCCATTTTCGTGGTTTTTCACATTCATTATTCCATTGTAAATTTGTAAACATTTATAAAATAGTCATCACAAAGAAATGATTCCTTTCGTCTGCAAAAACGGGTAGGCTGAAGAAAAATCCTTTAATAAAAATAAACTTGCATTTTTCCCAAATCACTCTTACAGGATATAAAAATTATCAAAGTAAAACCTTTCAATTCACTGGAAGGATTGTCGGTATTTGCGGACAAAATGGAATGGGGAAAACGAATCTGCTGGATGCCATTAATTACCTGTGTTTTACAAAAAGCTATTTTTCTGGAACAGATCCCATGAATATATATTTTGGCGGAGAGGGTTTCCGGCTGGAAGGTGATTTGGCCACGGATTCACCGGATGAAATAACGCATAAAATTGTATGCATTTACCGTTCCGGTGGAAAGAAAGAGTTTTTTCTGGATGATGTTCCGTATGAAAAATTCTCTCATCATATAGGCAAATTTCCCTGTGTAATGATCGCGCCGGATGATATCGAAATGATCACCGGTGGAAGTGAAACGAGGCGGAAATTTATTGATACGCTGATCAGCCAGATAGATCCGCAATATTTACAACAATTAATTATTTACAACAAGGTATTATTACAAAGAAATAGTTTTCTTAAAAATGAGGCAGGGAAAAACTCTTTCAACATTAGTTTACTGGAAGTTTTGGATAATCAATTAATTCCGCCGGCAGAATATATTTTCACCGTTCGTAAAAAATTCTTCGAAGAGCTGTTTCCCCTGATCATGGATTTTTATAACACCATCGCAGGAAATAAAGAACGTGTTTCCTTGCAATACCAAAGCCAGTTACATGAAGATTCTTTCTTGAAATTATTAATTTCCTCCCGCCAAAAGGACCGCCTTCTGCAAAGGACTAATGTGGGAATTCATAAAGATGACCTGATATTTTTATTAGATGATATCATCTTTAAAACCATCGCTTCGCAGGGACAAAGAAAGAGTTTGTTATTTGCCTGTAAATTGGCACAATTTGAAACCTTAAAAAGGGTAAAGGGCTTCCCTCCTACTCTTTTGCTGGATGATGTATTTGAAAAACTGGATGAAACAAGGATGAATAATTTACTCGAATTTGTTTGTCAGGAAAATAAAGGCCAGGTATTTATAACCGACACGCATGAAGCGAGGTTGAGAGATTCCCTTGAGAAATTTAAGGAAGATGTGCAGATAATTCAGTTGGTCTGACAGTCTCCCTGGTCTGACGGTCTCCGTCTGTACCAGCTTCGAGCGATCCGTACAGACTGTGGACGGTCCAGCCGGTCTGATGGTCTCCGTCTGACCGATCCTCAATGCACCCCCGTCAGGTCGATCCCCGATGCGCAACGTCAGACCGAGACGATCAAACGGGGACCACCCGCCAAACAAATCTTTCCCCTATTATCCCCTCCAAAATGGTAGCTTTGATGTATGGAAGTATCAATCGGTGAAGCACTAAAGGATTTTTTAAATAAAAGCAGGCTAAAAAGCGGCGTACAATCGGTCCAATTAGAGGAAGTATGGGAAAAAATAATGGGAAAAACGATTTCTAATTATACAGATAAGATCCATATTTACAATGGCACCCTATTTATTACCACGTCTGTAGCTCCTCTCCGCACAGAATTAAATTATCAGAAAGAAAAGATTATCCAAAGAGTGAATGAATCCTTTGGTGAAAAAGTTATTAAGGAAGTGGTGGTTAAGTAGGTGTCAGGTATCAGGTATCAGGTGCCAGGTGTCAGGTATTAGGAATCCGGGTTTTTCAATTCGTGTAATTAGTGCCTAAAATTCGTGTTTGACCCTGCTTCATTCGTGTAATTTATTCAATGAAATAAATCTTAAATTTGAATATGGATGAAATAAAAATAGAAATACTTAATCCCAAAGCTATGCAACTCATAAAAGGGATGCAAGACTTGAATCTTATTAAGATCAGCGGGAATCCAAATTCGTTATTGCGAGAATATCTGAATAAAATGAGACGCAATTCCTCTCGTGTCCCCGATTTAGAAGAAATTACCAACATTGTTAATGAGGTAAGAGCAAAACGTAATGCAGATATAAAGACCGCTTAGGATAATCATTGACACAAACCTTTGGATAAGTTTCATTATTACTAAAAAGTATACATTACTTGATTCCTATT
>JBBSSE010000301.1:0-4428 GCA_038242375.1 Chitinophagales bacterium | reverse complement strand
TTTTATTTTTTTAATAAATTCCAGTAGATGCATTTCCCCGGTAAAAAACAGTCCATCAAAAAACCAAATAAAGGATTCTGAAATATCCTCTGCTTCAATGAATTTATGACTCAAGTGTGGATCTGAATTTTAATACTTAAATAGAACGTGTAACCAGTAACGAAAGATGTACCGCTTCAGCAATTAACGATGTATTGTTTCGGTAATCAAGCATGTACAATGTTTCCGATAAAAAGAGAACATGATGTGACTCGAAGTTAAGTCGTTTTTGTTTTGATTTTTGTAGATATTTTTTAGGTTTTTCATTCGGTAACTATACGGTTAATTTAATGATTCGCACCGGTACAATAGCCTGTCGAGAATGGCAGTTGTGATTACTTCATCTCCAAGAGTTTCGGCCCATTCTTTTGGCGATTTATTGGTAGTTATAATAAAGGAAGTATTTTCATGGAGTGCATTGATAAAATGAAAAAAAACATTGGCCTCATTTTTTTCAATTGATAACATCATAATATCGTCAATGACAATTAAATGAGCTTTTAATAACCTCCTGTAATCCACCATTGATGATCGTAATATATCTTTGGTTTTTAAAAGATTATGATATGCTCCATCGTTCTAAAGTAAGCTCTATAGCCTCCTTTTACGGCGTGATCGCACAATCCGGCTGCAAGCAATGATTTTCCTATTCCATTAGGCCCCATCAGAATGTGGTTAAAATTCTGGTCGAGCCAGTTAAGTTCTTTGATCTGCTCCAGTCTGACTTTAGGCAGACTGCCTGTAAAAGAACAATCGTATTGACCCAGTTCATGATTCATGGGCAGCCCTGGCAACTTTTATTTTGCGTTCCAGGTCTTTTGCACTGCGATGGTTGATTTCAACTTCAAAAAGCATGGTTGGCGAACTCAAGATAGCTTATAGACTCTGAGGATGCTTTTGCCAAGACCAATGGGCAATAGTTTCTATAGGCTAAATGTTATTTCATTTAATGCATCAAAAAAAAAGATGCTTTAAAAAATGAATGATATGAATATCAATAAACTTCTTTTATAAAAAGCAGGCAATACATTAAACATGAAAAAAAATCACTGCGCAACCTTACCCTTATTATTGTAACAGGCTTAATATTAGTATTTCTTATAGTTGTTTTCGGAGGTGTTTATAATGTGGGCACTACAGACAAACACATAGCCCCAATAGAGTGGGTATTTGGGAAAACGATGGAAAGCTCCGTTCGTAAACACACTAAATATATTAAGGTGCCTGATACCATAAACCTTCAGGAAAAAAAACTAGGGAGAAAATTTTACGCCGCCTATACAAAAGCCTGCCAAACATGTCATGGAGCACCCGGACGAAAATCAGACACTTGGATGTTTATTTATCCGGCAGCCCCTGATTTAACCATAAGGCAGTTGTTGGAAAATGGACGGATGCTGAACTTTTCTGGATTATCAAAAATGGAATTAAAGATACAGGTATGCCTGGGCTTGGCCCAACACATGAAGATGAAGAAATGTGGGGAGTTGCAGCTTTCGTAAGACAATTGCCAAATACGTCTCCCCGGGAATATCTTATAATAGAAAAATGGTTTAAAGAAAATGGAGAGGGGAATGCCGGGTTAGAAGAATATCAATTGCGCTCACAGGAAAAATGGATATCTATATTAAAGATAAAATATTCCTCAAATATTGTTAGATCTTCTGACCTGTTAAAATGATATAAATCAAAAGCCAGTATGGGCAATAGTTTTTATAGGCTTGATATATGCTATTTCTTTTAATGACCTAATAAAAAGAACACTTAAAAAAATGAATAATATAAATACCATTAGTTGTTTATTCCTTGATATCGGCGGAGTGTTGCTTTCTGATGGGTGGGGTCCTGGATTCAGGCAACGCGCTGTTGAACATTTTCATCTGGACGCGGCTGAAATGGAAAAGCGACATAGTCTCTTATTTCTTACCTATGAGGAAGGAAAGGTAACAATGGATGAATATCTTGACAGGGTTGTATTTTATACAAAGCGTGATTTTACCCGCGTCCAATTTAAAGACTTCATGTGCTCTTTAACTACTCCTCATTTGGAAATGATTGCTTTTATAAAAAAAATAAAATTTCAATACGGGCTAAAAATTATCGCGGTTAGCAACGAAATAAGGGAATTAAATACCTACAGGATAAATACATTTAAATTGACTGAAATATTTGACTTTTTTATATCCTCCTGCTATGTTCATCTGCGAAAGCCGGATGCAGCTATTTTTCGCCTGGCTCTTGACGAAGCACAGGTGCCGGTGAATGAAATTTTATATATAGATGATATACAAATGTTCGTGGATGTGGCCACAGATTTTGGCATCAAAAGCATTTGCCATAAAAATTATATCTCAACAGCCAAAGCATTCGCTCAATTGGGATTGATAACCGATAAACCATTTTCATCAAACGATGATATTTCATCTGCTAATAAATTAATCACCTTAAAATCAAATCAATGAACTGGTTAATCCTGATAATATTTGGCATTTTGGCAATTGCCTTAATTGTATTCCTTGTAGTACGTAATCAAAAAGATGAAAAGGATTTTATAAAGGAATTGAATAATGATTACCCGAAACCCAAAAGCGAAGATGGGGATATAGAAATTGATAAGCTAACAGATGATGTGCATTAGAGAGGAAGTATTTTAAAAAGTATCCCCGGTACCTGAGTAGGTGGCGGTAGAGACGCCGCCACGATGCATCACCTTGGTTGTTGTCCCACCAACCAGAGACATTTTGAAATGCACATTAGAGACCACATAAAATGATCATCAGAATAAATACGATACAATGATTTTATCTATTAACGGCGGATCTTCCAGCATTAAATTTGCTTTATTTAAAGTGGAAAATTCATTGAAAAATTTGTTTAGCGGGGAGATTGAAAACATTGGTACCAAAGCGGCAATACTGAATTTTATTCATGCTGCTAATCAAAAAAAAAATAATCTTAAAATTGAAGCATCTGATCATGAGCAAGCTGCAAATCATTTAATTGACTGGCTGGAGAAGCAGGTAGATTTTTCTTCCATATCAGCGATTGGGCACAGGATTGTTCATGGCATGAAACACACCCAACCGGAATTAGTCACAGATGATTTGTTGAAAGAATTAAAGAAGATAAGCGCCTTTGATCCGGATCATTTACCGGAAGAAATTAAATTGATCAACGTATTTAAATCGCGTTACCCGGCATTAAAACAAATAGCGTGTTTTGATACATCGTTTCATACTTCCATGCCGGTTGTTGCAAAATTATTGTCTATCCCGCGCCGCTATTTTGAAATGGGCATTCAGCGATATGGTTTTCATGGGCTTTCCTACGCTTACCTTATGGAGGTACTTTCACGTTTAGACGGAGAGGAAGTTGCAAAAGGAAAAGTAATTTTAGCGCACCTTGGTAGCGGTGCAAGCCTTGCTGCCGTAAAAGATGGAAAAAGTATAGACACCAGCATGGGTTTTACACCAACATCCGGATTACCCATGAGCACCCGCACAGGCGATCTGGACCCCGGAGTCGCCTGGTATTTAATGCAAGAAGAAAATCTTACACCAAAAAAATTTAGCCACCTTATTAATTACGAATCCGGTTTGCTTGGTCTGTCAGAAACATATTCCGATATGCGGGAACTCATGAAAATTAAAGACAAAGATAACCGGGCTAAAGAAGCCATTGAATTATTTTGTTATCAAACTAAAAAATGGATTGGCTCATTTTCTGCTGCACTCGGAGGGCTGGATATATTGGTTTTTTCAGGCGGTATTGGGGAACATTCATCAGAGGTACGAAGTAAAATTTGCGATAATCTTGCCTTTCTGGGAATAGAATTAGATGAAATAAAAAACAGGAATAATGAGCCCGTTATTTCTACTGAGGCAGGTAAAGTGACCGTTCGTGTTATTAAAACAAATGAAGAGTTGATGATCGCAAAAATGGTTAGCGATGTTTTGAATTCCTCAATTAAAAGTGAAGGCAAGAGCATAAAATAAAAGCAAAAGCAAAAGGTGGAATGATGCAAGGAGTTAATGGAATTGTGTAAAACTTAATCCCGTTAAATCAGTGAGTTTTTTAGTATTAATCCCCAAAAAGAATGAAATAGAACGAAAAGTTTAAAAATTGAAATAAGGCGAAGCAGATATAACACAACGACCTGCTGATGTTGGAAATAAAAAATTTAAAAGTTCTTTTAAAAAAGAGAAATAAAACAAAATCATCATGAAACGTACAAAAAAACCAAGTCTGGTAGTTGTCCTCATGCTTACCACGTTGCTTTGGGCATGTGATAATCAGTCAGGTAAGCATTCAATGAATCAGACGAGTGAACCCGAATGGTCGGCAAATTTTGATTCGGCAGAACAACAATTTCAGCATATTCGCGAAGCC
>JBBSSE010000300.1:0-4432 GCA_038242375.1 Chitinophagales bacterium | reverse complement strand
TTACAGATTGGTTTTTATTTGCCGCGAATTGCATGCGGATAGTTCCTCCACTCACCATTACTGAAGAGGAAATATTGGAGGCCTGCAAAAGAATAAATGCAGTAACGGCAGATCTTTAAATACTATTTAATCATGACAGTCTTCAAATCATTTAAAGTTGCTTTTGAAGGGCTACACGATGCTCTTTTACATGAAAGAAATTTCAGGATACAGGTCGTGGTGTTTATTCTTGTCATCATTGCAGGATTTTTATTTCAAATCAATTCAACAGAATGGATCTTCATTTTACTTTGTGCCGCGGTGGTATTAAGTACAGAAATCATTAATTCGGCCATTGAAAAATTATGCGATTTTGTTTCACCGGAAATTCATCCATTAATTAAAAAAATAAAAGACTTTTCAGCCGCCGCTGTGCTGGTTGGAACCATCCTTTCTGTGATCATCGGGGCAATTATTTTTTTGCCAAAAATCGTTGCATTGTTCAACAGGTAGATTCCTCTTGATTTACTCTTTAATAGTTTCAAAACCCATTTGAGTTTACTAAATCAAAAAAGACTTCTTTAAGAACAAAGTTCTCAGGAAGGCTTTTGAAAAATAAATTTTAATATTATACGGTCATTTCCTCTATTTCTTCTACGGGAACAAGCGTATCAATCGTAGCTAAAACAGTTATACCACCTTTAACAACCTGGTTAAGTTCAACATTTAATTCCGTTCCAACCGGCAATAAAATATCCACGCGGCTTCCAAATTTAATGAACCCCATTTCCGTACTCTGGGTTACCTGTTGGCCTACATGCAGGTAATTGACAATTCGCTTTGCAACTGCGCCGGCAATTTGCTTTACCAATATTACCGCTTTATCACTTTTTATTACTACAGAATGTCGTTCATTTTCGGTGGATGATTTCGGGCTCCAGGCTACAAGATATTTCCCTTTATGATATTGACTGTATTCCACAGTACCTGACATAGGAATCCGGTTAATATGCACATTGGCAGGACTCATAAAAATAGACACCTGCAATCTTTTATCCTTAAAATATTCTTCATCAACCGTTTCTTCAATCACAACCACTTTCCCATCCGCAGGGCAAATCACCTGGTGATGCGCAATGGTAAAATCTCTTTTTGGAGACCTGAAGAAAGAAACAATAAATAAGAACAATCCCAGGGTCACAATAAATATGATCCATGCTATAACCGGGAGAGTAGTTCCTAAAAAGAAAAACACCAGGAGGTTGATAATTCCAAAAACAAGGGCGGCTAATGCAATTGACCTATAGCCTTCTTTATGAATGTTCATTAACTTTTTTTAGCGCAAATATAAAATTGAAAAACGAGGAATCACTTTTAAAAAATAAATCACCTGATAAACAGCTCATAATAGACAAATACAAATGGAATAGCTATCAGAAGCGAATCAAACCTATCCAGGAAACCACCATGCCCCGGCAGTATATTGCCACTGTCTTTTACACCAGCCAGCCTTTTTAATTTACTTTCCAACAAATCACCCAAAGTGCCTGCCACAGAACTGATTAAGCTGATCATTAGCCAATGATACCAGGGATAATAACCGATAAAACTACCAGCAATCGTAATGATCAGTACACTTAGAATGATCCCTCCCAAAGTTCCTTCCACTGTTTTTTTAGGAGAAATAGAGGATAAAGGAGTTTTACCAATAAAAGACCCCGTTATATAGGCCATCGTATCATTTATCCAGATAGAAAAGATAATTCCGCAGGGCAAAACCTTTAAAAAATCATCGGGTTTGCCACCAAGAGGCTCCATGCGGATAAAGATCAATAAAACGATGGGTAATGAAATATAAAATAATCCTAAAGGAATTCTGGAGCGATAACTATCCAGGCTTATTTTCTTTAATAATTTTACAAATTCATACCAGGCTCCAAAATGAATCAGTGTAAAAAGCAGCACGAAACTCCATTGATTCCATAGTAAACCTACCAGCATTACCACGGCAAATATGATCGCGCTTAGCGTTCGTGTTTTAAAAGTTTTGGTATCAAAAGCCATTTTGCAAGTTTAACTGTTTTTAGCGATCCAATCATGAAAATTATCCGGATCATCTACATCTTTATATTCAAATACCTCCTGTTCTTTCCAGGAAACATCCTTGAAGCGTTTTAAGGCATAAATTAAAAAGACAAGGGCCACAACTCCCGCCCATAGAGGAAAGTTTCCTTCAACATCTTTTACATTCGGATTTTCACTCATGTTAAAAATATAAAGCGCTGTTACCTGTAATCCATTATATAGAAAATGAAATATAATGGCCAGCCATAAACTTCCGCTATAGTAAAATACAAGTCCTAAAATAATTCCGAGGGCAAAACGGACAAAAAATCCATAAAAAGACATATGAATAATACTGAAAATAAATGCTGTCACCAAAATAGCCGCCCATGGACCTTTGAACCATTTAGTCAATACGTTTTGAATCACACCTCTAAATAAGAGTTCTTCAAAAATGGCCGGCAATATCCCAATCAGTACAAGGGATATAATATATTTAGAGAGAGAATTAATCTTTATTAAAATCGATTCCTGTGCTTCCCTGGAAGTTTCCATTGCGTCAAATTTGGCTTTCCAGTCTTTTGGTAAAGGAATTACTTTGGCCATTTCAGCCAAAGCACCTGAAAGTGGAAAAGTAAGCGCAAGAATCAGAATCACCCATACAATTTGTTTTATATTGAACCGGGTATGCAGGCCGGTAAACTGTGTGGGTTTGCGGTAACAAACCATTGCAAAAATCCAGGAAGGCAAAAAGAAAATAAAAAAAGTACTCACAGCCTGCAACATAATGAGGGCGTAATAGTAATTTGGATTGGCCATATCCGTTTCTAAGGTAGCCAGGGATTTTCCGGTCATCATTATCCAAACACCTGCAGAAACCAATGCTCCGGCGATAATTCCTCCTCCAATCAGCATTAAAAGAATGCCTAGTTGCCTTGGAAAGCTAAATTTTATTGAATTTCTCTCATTCATTGCTCACTAAAAATTTTAAGTGCGTAAATTTACAGCCAAAATCTTCAATCAAGGAGTTGAATTTTTAGAAATAAAGTTTCAATCTCAATATGCTTCTTCTTTAACTTTTTATGATGATCACAATCGGCAACATCCAACTTCCTGAATTCCCTCTTTTGCTCGCTCCTATGGAGGATGTGAGTGATCCTCCCTTTCGTGCTATTTGTAAAGACAAGGGTGCTCATCTCATGTACACAGAATTTATCAGCAGTGAAGGATTGATCCGGGATGCGATCAAAAGCCGTAAGAAACTGGACATATTTGATTACGAGAAACCGGTTGGGATTCAAATTTTTGGAGGAGATGAAGAAAGTCTTTCTCTTGCCGCTAAAATTGTAGATGCAACAAACCCCGACCTGCTGGATATTAATTTCGGCTGTCCGGTAAAAAAAGTTGCCTGTCGTGGTGCAGGTGCCGGTGTACTTAAAGATGTGCCATTGATGGTGAGATTGACCTCCGCTGTTGTGAAAAGCACTCATTTACCTGTTACAGTTAAAACAAGATTAGGATGGGATGAAGATTCCAAAAATATAGAAGATGTAGCAGAACGGTTACAGGATGTAGGCATTAAGGCTTTATCTATTCATGGCCGAACCCGCACTCAAATGTATAAGGGAAGTGCGGATTGGGATCTGATTGGAAAAGTAAAAAATAACCCCCGGATAAAAATCCCCATTTTCGGGAACGGTGATATAGATTCCCCTCAAAAAGCAGTTGAATATAAAAACAGGTATGGCGTGGATGGCATTATGATTGGCCGGGCCGCCATTGGATATCCCTGGATATTTAATGAGATAAATCACTATGTACAAACTGGTGAGATATTACCTCCTCCTTCAGTGGAAGAACGCGTGGCCGTTTGTGAAAAGCATTTGCTTAAATCCGTTGAATGGAAAGGACAAATTGTTGGTATAAATGAAATGCGCCGGCATTATACAAATTATCTAAAAGGTCTGCCAAACATAAAGGAATACCGGTTAAAATTAGTTACACTTAAAACACCCGAAGAAATCATTGAAGTACTAAATGATATCGTGAAATACTATAATGGCTATGAGTTTGAAAAAACACCGATTGAATTAATTAATTATCATGAAAAGTGTCCGGTTTAAAACAAATTTGGGATTTGGGATTTGAGATTTACGATTTACGATATTCTATAAACAATCGAACAATTCAACAATTTATTTCCCCCACTCACAACTCAATGGCCGCCGGCTCCACCGAAGACGAGGCCACACTCATTAAATTCCCTTCTTCATTCACGAGATATTTATAAAAATTCCATTCTGGTTCTTTGTCATTCCAGCCATTTTTGGTTTTATCTGTGAGCCAGTCGAACACAGGGTTTTTATCCTTTCCTGTCACCTTACTCTTT
>JBBSSE010000299.1:0-4435 GCA_038242375.1 Chitinophagales bacterium | reverse complement strand
CACCAAAGAGATTTATAAAAATGGTTTTGCAGAGAGATTGGATGTTGATAAAGTACAAGTTCAACTCATCAATCTTCAAACACAAAGATTGAAAGCAGAAAATCAATTGGAAGCAGGCCTTGAAGGATTGAAATTCCTGATGCAAATGCCTCTGCAGGATCAATTAATCCTGACCGATTCTTTATCGGATGCGGAATTAAAATCAGATATCCTCAATGAAGATTATCGATATGAGAACAGGAAGGAGTTTCAGCAACTGGAAACGTTGATGGAATTGGGTAAGTATAATATTAAAAGATATCAGCTTGCCAAATTACCAACGCTATCTCTCGCTGCAAATTATTCAGAAAGTGCCCAATGGCAGAATTTTGATTTTTTTAAAGGCCCCTATTACAGTGCATCCTATATAGCCTTACGTATTAATTTTTCAATTTTCGATGGCGGGGCTAAAAATGCGCAGATCCAACAGGCAAAAATCGATCTAAGAAAAATGGAAAACAACCAGGATATGTTGAAATACTCCATAGATAATGACATAAAACAAGCGAGAATTTTAATGAAGTCTGCCTTAACCACTATGGATGCCCAGAAAAGAAATATTGACCTGGCACAACAAGTTTATAATACAACCAAATTGAAGTATGAACAGGGATTGGGAAGCAACCAGGAAATTTCAACTGCGCAGGCAGATTTAATTACCGCACAAAACAATTATTACAGTTCCCTCTACGATGCCATCATTTCTAAGATCGATTTCCTGAAAGCGGCAGGAACGTTATAATTAAAATTTAAAAAATCAAGCAATCTATAATTAAACACAATGAAACAATTAGTCAATACCACTATCCTTATTTTGGTTCTTACTCTTTCTTTTTCCTGCGGAAATACAGGTAAAAAAGAAGCTGACGGAAAATTAGGCGATAAAAAAGTAGAATTACAAAAACTCAAAGAACAAAAGGATAAGCTGGATTTAAAAATAACTGCTCTTGAAAAAGATATTGCCACGCTGGATACTTCTGCTGAAATAAAACAAGAACCGAAACTGGTACAATTAACCAAGCTGGAAAAGGGCGATTTTAAGCATTACCTTGAATTACAAGGGTCCGTAGATGCTAAAAATATATCGTATATCACGCCAAGCGGACAGCCTGGTCAGATAAAAGCCATTTATGTAAAACAAGGAGATCATGTGAAAAAGGGCCAGCTTATTTTAAAACTGGACAATTCAGTTTCTTTGCAAAATGTAAATGCCATACGTGAGCAAATGGTGAGTGTAAAAGCTCAACTGGAACTTGCCAAATCTGTATATGATCGTCAAAAAAATCTTTGGGACCAAAAAATAGGAACTGAAGTACAATTATTACAGGCAAAGACAAATGTATCCTCCCTCGAGGGCCAGCTAAAAGCGATCGATGCGCAAGTGAACACAGCGCAGAGCCAGGCAAATCAAAGTAATGTATATAGCGATGTAAGCGGCACAGTGGATGAGATGACTGCGCGGGTTGGAGAAACCTTTAGTGGAAATCCGGCACAGGGCGGCTCCATAAAAATAGTCAATAACAGCAACCTTAAAATCAGTGTAACGATTCCTGAAAACTATGCCGGCAAAGTATTTAAAGGATCCTCTGTCATTGTTCAGATTCCGGATGTAAATAAAGAATTTGACAGTAAAATCTCTTTTTTAAGCCAGTCAATCGGTACTAATACGCGTGGTTTCGTTGCTGAGGCATCTGTACCAGCAGGAATGAATCTTCGTCCGAACCAGGTAGCCAAGGTAAAAATATTGGATTATGAGGCACCTAATTCCATAGCAGTTCCTTTAAATACATTGCAAACGGACGAAAAAGGAAAGTACATACTGGTGGCTTCTAAAGAAGGAGATAACCTCGTAGCGAGAAAAAGACAAGTGGAAATCGGAACCTTGTATGGAGATAATATAGAAATCAAGCAAGGATTAAAAGAAGGTGACGAGATAATTACAGATGGTTTCCAGGGTTTATTTGATGGACAACTGATCTACATAAACGGGAAAAACTAACCGTATTCTACAAAATTGTTTAGCCTAAAACGCAATAAATATTTTATGAGTTCATTTGAAACATTTAAGGAAAAGTACAAGGAATTTGGCCCCACAAGCTGGGCGATAAAAAACCGTACGTCCATTTACCTGATGATCATTTTTATATCCATCATCGGTATTGTGCAATTTCTTACCCTGCCTAAGGAGCAGTTTCCGGATGTGGTTATCCCAACGATCTTTGTGCAAACGATCAACGTTGGTAACTCTCCAAGGGATATTGAAAACCTGATCACACAGCCGATAGAAAAACAGATCAAAGGAATTACCGGTGCAAAAATTAATAAAATTACAAGTTCCTCCCTTCAGGACTTCTCTGCTATTACCGTAGAATTTGAAACGAATGTGGAAACAGATGTGGCCCTGCAAAAAGTAAAAGATGCAGTGGACAAGGCCAAGAAAGATCTTCCAACAGACCTTACCCAGGAACCGAATGTGATGGAGGTAAGTTTAAGTGAAATTCCGATCATGTTTGTAAACTTAAGTGGAGATTACGACATGATGCATCTAAAAGACATTGCTGATGATGTGCAGGATAGATTTGAAGAACTTTCTGAAATTACCCGTGTGGATATAGTTGGTGCCCCTGAACGGGAATTCCAGATAAATGTAGATAATTTCAAGATGCAAAGCGCTGGTATCACCTTTGATGATATTTCCGGTGCAGTTCAGAGAGAAAACATGGATATCTCCGGTGGTTTGCTGCAGGTAGGAAATATGAAGCGGACACTTCAGATAAAAGGCCAGTTTAAAAATAAATTTGATATAGAAGAGATCGTTTTAAGAAACCGTTTTGGACAGCCTATTTACCTGAAGGATATCGCCGATATAAAAGACACGGTAAAAACCAGTGAAAGTTATGCACGTCTCAATGGGAAAAATGTAGTGACACTGAATATTATAAAACGTGCCGGTGAAAACCTGATCTCTACTTCAGATAAAATAAAAGAGTCTGTGGAGGAAATGAAAGGAAACATCATTCCATCTAATCTGAATGTAACCATCACGGGTGATCAGAGTAAAGGAACAAAAAGTTCCTTTAATGAACTTGTGAACGCGATTGTGATCGGATTCGTCCTGGTACTATTGATCCTCATGTTTTTCATGGGAGTAACCAACGCCTTCTTTGTGGCACTTTCTGTTCCGTTAAGTATGTTTGTTGCCTTTTTGTTTTTGCCGGCGGCAGAGTTAATAACGGGCACCGATGTTACGTTGAACTTCATTGTTCTCTTCGCTCTTCTTTTTGGACTGGGAATTATAGTGGATGACGCGATTGTAGTAATAGAAAACACGCATCGGATATTCGTAAATAACAAAGGAAAAGTAAACTCAACAGATGCTGCAAAGATGGCAGCCGGAGAAATTTTTGTTCCGGTTCTTGCAGGTACACTGACCACTTTAGCACCGTTTTTCCCTTTATTATTTTGGCCGGGAATTATCGGAAAGTTTATGATCTACCTGCCTACCATGCTCATATTTACGCTATCTGCCTCCCTCGTAGTTGCTTTTATAATGAACCCCGTATTTGCCGTAGATTTCATGAATCATCCGGAAGAAACCGGTGTGAAGAAAAAATCGACTGTCTTCAAAAGCAAAGCATTTTTAATTCCGCTTTTGGCAGGTATTTTCTTTGATTTAATACACATAACTTTCCTTGGAAACCTACTCATTTTCTTTGCTTTTGTCGTTGTTTTATATACCTATATTTTTGACAACCTGATTCATAAGTTCCAAAATAATGTGCTCCCGGCAATTATGAGGAATTATGAAAAACTTTTACGTTGGGCGGTTGACGGATGGAAACCGGTTTGGCTTTTGGCAGGTACGTTTGTATTGCTGATTCTTTCTGTCGTTTTCTTTTCTTTGAGAAAAGTTCCGGTTGTTTTCTTCCCGGAAAGTGATCCCAATTTTATTTATGTGTATTTAAAACTACCCGTAGGTACTGATGTAGATTACACAGACTCATTGACCAATGTAGTTGAAAATCGTGTAACAAAAGTTCTTAGAGGTCCAGATGACAAAGCAAATCCGGCAGTTGAGAGCGTTATTTCAAACGTAGCGATTGGTGCTTCTGACCCGAGGTCCGGAGATCGTAGTACGCAACCGAATTTAGGTAGAGTACAGGTTTCCTTTGTAGAGTTTCAACACAGGCATGGAATAAACACTTCCAAATACCTGGATGCTTTCAGGGAAGCCTTAAGAGGTATTCCGGGCGCTCAGATCACGGTAGATAAAGAAGCGAACGGGCCACCAACTGAATCACCGATTAATATAGAAGTGGCCAGTGAAAATTTTGATGTACTTACTGCTACTGCAACAAGCCTCAAAAGATATCTTGATAGCATGCAAATTGCCGGT
>JBBSSE010000298.1:0-4437 GCA_038242375.1 Chitinophagales bacterium | reverse complement strand
TAAACATTGGAGTTATATAGAAGTTTTTAGGTTGACGGATGACATGATTATAGCCGTTGCCTGGTCCTTGTTGGGTACAGTCCTTGTTGACGTCGCGCTAACAACTGTATTTGAAATTAAATTACTTGAATCGGGCTTCAACCTTCCATCATTTTACGGTTAAGTTTTAAATGATGAATTAGGTTTAAACCGATCGCGGAAAATCTTTTAATACAAAAGATCATGTTGGCGGGGATTGCAAAATCGGCTGCGTATGAAAAATGGCCTAATGACTGGTTGAGTAATTTACCTCTAAAAAATCTACTATGCGCATACTTTAAATAAATGCGTATATTTGTTTTATGAAATCAAGATTGAATTTAACAATAGATAACGACTTACTTTTAACTATCAAGTCCCTGGCAAATAAAAAACAGACAAGCATTTCTGAACTGGTAGAAGAATACTTTAAAGTGATTGCAAAACCTGCAAAACGCAAAAATATTATTGATTTGGTAGAGAGTTTACCCGCTCCAAAAATTGATAATGAGGTTGATTTGAAAGATTCATTTTATCAAACGCAATCGCAGAAATATGGCTTCTAAAGTGTTTATTGATGCCAATGTATTACTTGATTTTACACTTAAAAGAGCTGGTTACCAAGAATCAAAACAAATTGTTGAATTAGCTCTCGGTGGGTATATTGTTTTGTATATTACTCCTTCCATCGTACATATTGTAGGATATTGGCTTTCTAAAGCTTATAGCCCGGCTAAAGCAAAGGAAATACTTTTAACTTTATTGGCAGATGTACTGATAGTAGATATGCCACACGAAATAGTCATTACTGCATTACATTCCAAAATGAAAGATATTGAGGATGCATTACAATACTACACTGCCATTCATCATAGGCTGGATTATTTTATCTCTTTGGATGAAGCATTGCTTAAGGAAAGCATTGCTATCCTTCCAATTGTTAGTCCGAAGCAATTTTTAAAAGATTTTATATAAATCAATTCATAAGACGGTTTAATAATATAAATTTCTATAAATGAGTATAGAAATTGTACCATTTGATTTCACCTTAACTGTTTTACATTCTAAATTTAATTGAGGTGTTCCAGCGCGCTGGCAGGGAAAAACACACGGAGTGTTCGGATTTTCCTTGAACTTAGCGAAGCGTTATAAGCATCACATCAATATAAATGAAGCACATAATTTTTTGTTTCTTTTTTTATCAAGAAAAAAATATAAGAGAACCTTAGATAATGAAAATTATTTTAGGATTTATAATAGGAACCAACCTTGCTGATTTTGGCTTATCCAGGTTGGAGGTTAGGCGTAAGTTCAAATATGGAAGTTTTTAGTTGGGTGTTCTATTTGACGGGCTTTAACGCAGGATACAAATTATAATACAAAAAAACCGGCAGGTGTATTTTAGCAATCTTGAATAGCAGTTAAAAACACCTTGCCGGTTTTTTATTGTAACCCCCATTAACGCAAACAACCTGACAAATTCCAAAACTTTACCAGGTTGCAAACTTTAATTCCTCTAACGTTTATAATAATTGTATCCCATGTGCTTTACAAACATGCACCATCTCTTCGGGCCAAATACCTGCACTAATCTCCCCAACATGAGCTTTACGTAATAAGAACATTCCTACTCTTGATTGACCTATTCCTCCTCCCATAGTGAGCGGAAGTTGATCTTCCATCAACGTTCTGTGATACAGGAGATCCAGGCGTTTCTGCTGACCTCTAAGGTTCAGTTGATGCAAAAGTGCTTTCTTATCCACCCTGATACCCATGGAGGAAAGTTCAAAAGTCCTTTTTAGTATTGGGTTCCAGACAAGAATATCGCCGTTAAGGCCGGTATAACCTTCCTCATTTGCAGTGCTCCAGTCATCATAATCCGGTGCTCTTCCATCATGCTGCTTTCCATCAGATAACGGATTGCCAATTCCAATAATAAATACAGCTCCGTATTTCTTCACAATACTGGTTTCTCTTTCTTGCGGAGTCAAATCAGGATAAAGCTGTAAAAGTGATTCTGCATGTATAAAATGAATTGTTTCCGGTAGTATCGGTTGAATTTCGGGATGTAGCTGTTCAACAAAGACCTCCGCCTTCTTAAGAATATCAAATAGCACCTCTACTGTATGTCTTAAAAAAGCCACCTTCCTGTCTGGTTCTGTGATGTGCATTTCCCAATCCCATTGATCTACATATAAAGAATGCGTATTATCAGGATATTCATCAGGGCGGATGGCGACCATATTTGTATACAATCCTTCCCCCGCCGGTACTCCATATTCTGCCAGAGCCATTCTCTTCCATTTTGCAAGTGACTGAACGATTTCAGCACGCTCTTCATTCATTCCCTTTATAGGAAAGGATACCGCGCGTTCCACACCATTTAAATCATCATTAATGCCCGTATTTTGCCGCACAAACAGGGGAGCACTTACCCGGTGTAGATTTAAATCCCTTTCAAGGTGCGCCTCAATAAAGGATTTAATCTTTTGAAATGACTTAGCTGTCTGCAATGGAGAGGTAAGGGAGCGGTACTCGTGCGGCAATATTAAATGTTCCAAAGAAGGGTGGATTTTTTCCGCTATAAGCGGTTGGATTTCTGTTATTGTTTCTAAATCTAACATTTCTATTTATTACTTAAATAATTTTTATGATTTTCGCAAATTCATTAGAAAGATTCTAATGATTCAGCAAATATAGAATAATCTATAAAATAAAAAAGGATCTTATGAATTTATTTGATTTTTATAATAATAATGGGAATATACAGTAATATTTACTGATTCTCCGATTTTTTGGACGGTTACTAATTAAATTCTAATGGATAAATAGTGGCCTTCTGCCTGATTGATCTACAGAAACAATTATGCTATGACTCCGGAGCCAATCAATTCATCTCCGTCGTACCAGGCCGCAAACTGTCCGGAAGCAATTCCTTTTTGCAAATTTTTAAATAAAATATACAATCCATCAGCTTTCCGCACGAGTGTCGCTTTTTGTAATGGTTGCCTGTACCGAATGCGTACATCCATTTCACAGCTTTCTCCAATTTCCAGCTGGTGATCAGGATTTACATAATGGATCTCATCATCATTAATTTTTAACGCATGACGATTCAGTCCCGGATGCTCTGCCAGTTGCCCGCTAAATACCAGGTTTTGAGTGGTATCAGTCTGCAGCACAAAGGAAGGATTCGGCCGGCCACCGATGTGAAGGCCTTTTCTTTGTCCAACAGTATAATAATGTGCTCCCTGATGTTCAGCAACCTTTACACCTTCTTCTTTTTCATACTCCACAGGTTTTGCAAGCTCCTCCACATTTTCGATAGAAATTGGAATTTGTTTATAGGTTCTCAATTTTTCCAAATTGCTGTCAATCTCTATAATGTCGCCTTTTTTAGGTTCCAGTTGCTGTTGCAGGAAGGTGGGCAAATCCACTTTGCCAATAAAGCATAAACCCTGGGAATCCTTTTTTTCTGATGTTGCCAATCCAGCCTTGCGCGCAATTTCCCGCACTTCGGATTTTAATAATTCTCCTATCGGGAAGATCGCTTTCGCTAACTGCTCCTGGCTCAACTGGCACAAGAAATAAGACTGATCTTTGAGCGGATCTTTGCCAGCCAGTAAATGATGACGACCATTCACGTCAGTAGTTTTTCTGCAATAATGGCCTGTTGCCACAAAATCGGCATTCAGCTTTAATGCGGCTTTTAAAAATACATCAAATTTTATCTCGCGGTTGCAAAGCACATCAGGATTCGGCGTTCTTCCTTTTTGATATTCCGAGAACATATAATCGACAATTCTCGTCTTATATTCCTTACTCAGGTCGATTACATAATAGGGAATTTTCAATTGCTCAGCAATCTGCATAGCATCATTAGAATCATCCACCCAGGGACATTCATTCGATAAAGTAACCTCGGCATTATGCCAATTACGCATGAACATACCAATAACTTCATACCCCTGCTCCTTTAACAGATAAGCAGCGACGCTGGAATCAACTCCACCAGATAGACCAACAACAACACGTTTCATCGTGCAAAGTTAACTGAAAACTACATTTTTTTACTACCCGGGGAATGGTTTAACAATGCATCCTGATACTGTTACGTTCTTGAAACAGAAATAGCTCACAGTTTGGAGTTTTTAGATTGAAGTATTCCAACAAGCTGCTGCCTGTGTTTTGAGCAAAATAACTTTAGTTTGGGGAAAGCAATTCTTTCCAATGAGGCTATTGAAAAATACTAAACCAATTTTAACCACAAAGCCGCAAAGAACACAAAGGGAAAATACTGCGTATTTTTTTTAATCAAGCTAAATTCGTGTCTTCCCCCGTGCAGCCCAAATTCGTGTCTCACGAATTTCTGTCAATGAATTATCTGACGTTCATTCTTTTTCAGACCATAAATCAGGC
>JBBSSE010000297.1:0-4438 GCA_038242375.1 Chitinophagales bacterium | reverse complement strand
GGTGAAGAAAGAGAAGCCGGCGTGGAATATGTAGAGACACAATGCATTGCGTCTCTACTATAAATGGTATCTTTAATCAATCAAATAAATCCATTAAAAAATGAGTACCACAACGATAAGAAATAAATTAATCGATATAATTAATGATGCGGATGACAAAAAAATTTATGCCATTTATAACCTTATTGAGAACGAAATTGAGCACTCAAATGAATGGTGGAAAGATGAATTAATTATATCAGAACTTGAACGCAGATACGAAGATCTTGAAAGTGGTGCGGATATGGGATACACAATTGAACAAATGGAACAATCTATTTATAATCTACGTTTAAAACGACATGGAAAATAACACAAAGTTTTCCATTATTTTATCCACCCGTGCACAAAAAGAAGTTTCTCAAGCCTGGGAATGGTATGAAGATAAAAAAAAGGTTTGGGAGATAGGTTTTTAAAATCAATAATTTCCCATCTTCAATTGATAGAAAAATACCCTGAAAGGTATCCCGCCAGATATAAATCGTATAAAGAGGCTATCCTTCCCGTTTTTCCATATCTCATTATTTATAGAATAAATAGAAGGAAAAACTTGTTCGAATAGTTTCAGTATTTCACACCTCCATAAATCCTAAAAAGAAATTCAATTAATTTGTATTTTCCAGGAAATATTTACCGGGCGCGCATGTTGAAAGCTTCGCAATTTATAAGAAGGTGAAGAAAGAGGGTCCGGCGTGGGATAGGTAGAGACGCATTGCATTGCGTAATCCTATCAGAAGAACGAATTCGGTCAGACGGAATCCGTCAGACCGGTGGAGATTAGTTTTAGGAAATCCTGCGCACTAATTACATTAACTTTTGGAAAGTCAATGTTTAAAATATCTTTGAAATGTTTATCGTTGGTTACGAGATAATCCACATTTCCAGCGACAGCCGCATCAAAAAATTTATTATCATCCGGATCGATAGTAATTGCATTCCAGTTATAATGAACTCTTTTAAAAATAACGTTCGGAGATTGAATAAAAATTTCCATTATAATTTCAGCAGAACCCGGGGCAGAATGATCATTGAGAATTTCTTCATATTCGTGAAGAATTTCTTCAGAAAGAATTAAGTATATTTCACCATTTAAGAAAGCCTGCCATATAGGACGGTACTTACTTCGTTTACCTATAGCTACAAGCAGAACGTTTGTATCCAGCACAATTTTCATTTCTTTCCTTTGTATGATGTACGCCTGTGCTCCTTGCTCCATCTTTCATAAGTCTCCTCATTAATTTGGTTTTTTTGTTCCCAACTGTCCATTAATTCGTCCAAATGTTTGCCCAATAATTGTACTGCAAGTTTCCGCATCTGAATAAAATCGTTTTCAGGCATAGGTTTTTCAAACAAACGGAGCATATCCAACTGCTGTTCGTTCAATCTGGAACCATTTAAGTTTAAATTATTCTGCATATACTGAAAATAAATAAGAGTAATTACGAATTTACAAAACAATCAGCAATTTCACTCTTCTCCGAAAGTTAACTTACCCTAAATAACAATATAACCGTCCCAAACATAGAACTTATGAAAAACCTACTTCATCCCATCCAATTCCCCTTGCATCCGGAACATCTCATCTCTTAACCTTGCTGCTTCCATAAAATCCATGTCCTTAGCGGCTTTTTCCATCATCCTCTTTATTTGTTTAATCGCTTTTTCTAATTGAGGAATGGTTTTGTATTCCACCTGGTCTTCAGCGGCTATTGTTGCTATGTCATTTTCATTCGCATAAGGTGATGCAGTCGTGCCTTTTATATCCAGTACAGATGTCTGTCCCATGATTTGTTCAATGGATTTAGAGACTGTTTGAGGAGTAATATTATGTTCAATATTATATTGAATTTGTTTCTCTCTGCGGCGGGAGGTTTCATCAATAGTCTTCTGCATGCTTTCGGTAATCTTATCTGCATAGAAAATAACCAGGCCATCTACATTACGGGCAGCCCTGCCCGCAGTTTGCGTCAGTGATCGTTCATTCCGCAGAAAACCTTCTTTATCAGCATCTAAAATAGCTACCAGGGAAACTTCCGGAAGATCAAGGCCTTCTCTCAAAAGGTTTACCCCAACCAATACATCTATTACTCCCAAACGCAATTCCCGCAGTATTTCTATACGGTCAAGCGTATGTATTTCACTGTGAATGTATTTGGATTTTATATTGATGCGATGAAGATATTTATCCATTTCCTCTGCCATACGCTTCGTCAAAGTTGTCACTAAAACCCTATCTCCTTTCGTGACTCTTTTATCAATTTCATCTAATAAATCGTCAATCTGATTTACGGATGGCCTGATCTCTATCGGTGGATCCAATAAACCTGTAGGACGCACCACCTGCTCTACTACTACACCGTCTGATCTTTGCAATTCGTAATCTCCCGGTGTTGCACTAACATATACAGTCTGATTTAGAAGACTTTCAAATTCATGAAAATTCAGTGGTCGGTTATCAAGTGCAGATGGCAAACGAAATCCATAATCTACCAAAACCAGTTTACGGGAACGGTCACCACCATACATACCACTCACCTGCGGAACAGTCTGGTGACTTTCATCAATGATGCATAAGAAATCATCCGGAAAATAATCCAGCAAACAGAATGGACGTGTACCGGGTTCTCTCCGGTCAAAAAATCTGGAATAGTTTTCCACGCCATTACAATATCCCAATTCACGGATCATTTCCACATCGTAATTCACGCGTTCAGAAATTCTTTGGGCCTCAATGTATCTACCAATTTCTTTAAAATATTCTGCCTGGCGGTTAGCTTCATCCTGGATATTATAGAGGATTTGTTGCAGCCTGTCCTTTGGAGCGATGTATAAGTTTGCCGGAAAAATGGCTGCATCCGGAACTTTAGCGATCCTCTTTCCCGAACTTAATTCCAACGTTTCAATTGTTTCAACTTCATCTCCAAAAAAAGTAATACGCAAACCATTATCCGCATATGGAAGATTGATATCCACTGTATCTCCTTTTACGCGAAAAGTTCCCCTGGCAAAATCTCCCTGGGTACGGGAATACAATCCATTCACTAAAGAATGTAAAAATCCCTGCCGGCTGATTGTCTGTCCTTCTTTGATACGCACGACTCCTTCAGCAAAATCCTTCGGGTTACCAATACCATAAATGCAACTCACACTGGCTACAACAATGATATCCCTTCGACCAGTCAATAATTGAGATGTGGCCGCCAGTCTTAATTTATCCAGTTCTTCATTGATACTCAAATCCTTTTCTATATAGGTATCGCTGACCGGCATATAAGCCTCCGGCTGATAGTAATCATAGTATGAAACGAAATAACCTACAGAATTTTCCGGAAAAAATTGTCGAAATTCTCCATAAAGTTGCGCTACCAATGTTTTATTATGCGTAAGCACTAAAGTAGGGCGTTGAACATTTTGAATGACATTGGCCATGGTAAATGTTTTACCACTTCCGGTAACTCCTAAAAGAGTCTGGAATTTTTCTCCTTCCAGAATTCCTTTGGTCAGTTCGGCGATAGCTTGCGGCTGATCTCCGGCGGGTTTGTATAATGAGTTAAGTTGAAAAGGCATAGGATATGCAATTTACGATGAAAAAGAAGAATATATTTTGAGAAACTGTTATAATATTGTTTCAATAATTACAAATTCTCTGTCTTTTTTTCTTCAGTAGAATCTTATAAGACATGAAATCAAACCAAAGATTGTATGTTGGTTTCTGAATTCAAGAATTTTGTAACAAAATTTCCTGATTTGATTATTTAAATAGTTCCGGTCTCATTTTATTCCATTCAGTCGCATCCTGATAAACTTTGGCTATCGCAAGTAAAGTAGCTTCGTCATACAGTTTCCCAATGAGTGTAATTGTTGTCGGCATATTTTTATTATTAAAACCGGTTGGAAAGATCACGGCAGGATGCCCGGTCAAATTAGTAATGGCTACCTGGCTTCCGCCCCAGGTAGGACAAATGATCACATCGTATTGTTCTATGACTTTATTTACTTCCTGCATCAAAACATACCGGTGACGGTTAGCATTTAAGTATTCCGTAGCAGGAATAAACCGTGCGGCTCTAAAATAATTTGGCCAGGCATCTTTTCCCTGGCGGGTCATTTTATCATCCAGGCCTGACCGCGTAAAATCATCGAAAGCAGCAGAACTTTCCGCACCAATAACGATGCTCATCATGTTGAATTTATAAACGCCGGAATCCGGAAAATCAACCGGAATCAATTCTGCACCGGCTTTTTTAAATGCTTCCAGAACAGCGTTTTCATTTCCCATTGTATCTCTTTTATTAAAGTAATTCTGTGCGTAAGCAATCTTCATTTTAGACAAATCAATTTTCTCCTTATAATTAAAAGGCATATTTACGGCTGAAGCATCTGCTCCACGCTTTTCATC
>JBBSSE010000296.1:0-4454 GCA_038242375.1 Chitinophagales bacterium | reverse complement strand
TAAGGAAAGAGCAATTAAGCGTTTGCAAAAAGCAAGATATAGCAGTGCATTAAAAGCCTATTTAGGTTAATTATATTTTGATAATATTTTTTGATAAACCCTGGAATTGATTCCGGGGTTTTTTTTTCACAGTTTTTAGTTATTAGTTTATAGTTTGGAGTTTTTCATTTGAAGTTTTTCATTTGAAGTTTTTCGTTTGTAGTTGGAGTTCAAAAATGTAAATTTTAAATTTATTGCAATCATGTTAATAAAAACTCGGATTGTTTAACTTATTTCTCATTGCTCACACCTTTCTGATTGCTCAAAGCTCAAGGCTGGTGGCTGATACCTGAAACCTGAAACCTGATACCTGATACCTGATACCTAACACCTAACACCTAACACCTAACACCTAACACCTAACACCTAACACCCACCTAACACCCAAAACCTAAACAAATGTTCCGCCCAAAACTTTTCGACACATTAAAAACCTACAACCGGAAGCAATTCTCGAAGGATTTAATGGCGGGAATTATTGTAGGGATTGTAGCGCTTCCTTTGGCCATTGCATTTGCAATCGCCTCCGGCGTTGGACCCGAAAAGGGATTAATCACCGCTGTAATTGCCGGATTTATTATTTCTGCTATGGGTGGCAGCCGTGTGCAGATAGGTGGGCCTACGGGAGCATTTATAGTGATTGTGTACGGTATCGTTCAAATGTATGGCGTCAATGGATTGATCATTGCCACCTTAATGGCAGGAGTCATGCTCATTATCATGGGTTTTGCCCGGCTGGGTGCGGTTATTAAATTCATTCCACACTCATTAATTATTGGATTTACGAGTGGAATCGCGGTGATCATTTTTTCATCCCAAATTAAAGATTTTTTTGGGCTGACAATGGGAACCGTGCCGGCTGATTTTCTGGAGAAATGGCGGGATTATATTTTAAATATGCAGAGTATTAATATTTCTGCTGCCATTATTGGTATTTTGACTATTGCGATTATTATGTGGTGGCCGCGGATAACCCAAAAAGTTCCGGGATCTCTCGTTGCCATTATCGTTGCCACAGTTGCCGTACAGGTTTTCCATATTCCTGTAGAAACCATTGGCAGCCGCTTCGGGGTTATTTCATCTTCTTTTCCAGCTCCGGTAATCCCTTATGTGGATTGGGCAATCATTCAAAATCTGATGTTGCCGGCCTTTACGATTGCCATGTTGTGTGCGATCGAATCGCTGCTCTCTGCTGTCGTTTCAGATGGTATGATTGGAGGAAACCATAAATCGAATATGGAATTAGTGGCTCAGGGTACCGCAAATATTGTTTCTGCACTCTTTGGTGGTATTCCGGCTACGGGAGCTATTGCCCGAACTGCTACGAATGTAAAGAATGGTGGTCGCACGCCAGTGGCAGGAATCATTCACGCGATTACATTATTAATCATTCTGCTGTTTGTGGGGAAATGGGCTTCGTATATTCCCCTGGCAAATCTTGCCGGAATTCTTGTGGTGATAGCCTATAATATGAGTGAGTGGCGAAATTTCCGCAGCATCTTAAAAGGTCCGAAAGGAGATGTCGCCGTGATGGTCATCACTTTTTTATTGACTGTATTGATCGATTTGACGGTAGCTATTCAAATAGGAATGGTGCTGGCGGTATTTTTATTTATGCGTAAAATGATTCGCACAAGTAATGTGAGTGTTTTAGCGCAGGAGATAGAGGATAATGAATTTGGGTACGACCTTGTAGATGGAAAATTTCAAGTACCAAAAGATGTAGAAGTCTTTGAAATTATTGGTCCGTTATTTTTTGGATCAGCTTTTAAATTCAAAGATGCAATGCGGTATATCAAAAAGCACCCTAAAATATTGATCATCCGGATGCGACATGTACCAATGATCGATGCTACGGGTATCCAGACCATGAAGGATGTAATCGAACAGGCTGCAAAAGAGCACACCAAAATTATATTGTCTGAGGTGAGCAGTGAGCAGGTAAAGTTGGAGTTGGAAAAAGCACGGTTAATTTTTGCTATTGGGAAAGCCAATATTACCGCTACATTTGAAGAGGCTCTCGTGCGGACAAATGTTATTTTGGCCGATGAATTTTACCTCGAACTGGGTAATTAATTTATTTTTATAAATGAGCATATTAATGAATTTATTACCTTTATTTTTGAAAAATTTCCATTCAATAAAATTATGAACCAATCAACTAATTCAATAATAATGGTGCGTCCTGCATCTTTTTCTTTCAACGAACAAACTGCCCTTTCGAATTCATTTCAAAATAAAACAGATGTCGATTCAAATCATTTAAAAGAACTGGTCTTAAATGAATTTGATGCATTTGTAGAAAAGCTGGAATCTTTTTGCGTAAGTGTTATGGTCATTGAAGATGATGCTGCTGCAGGCAATCCTGACGCGGTTTTTCCAAACAATTGGATCAGCCTGCACGAGGATGGAACAATAGTGCTTTATCCAATGTGCACACTAAACAGACGGTCAGAAAGAAGAATGGATATTATAGAGAAACTAAAGCAATATTATTTTGTAAAAGAGGTCATCGATCTATCAGTTTTTGAAAAAGAAAACCGCTTTCTGGAGGGCACAGGAAGCATCATATTCGATCATCAGAAAATGGTTGCGTACGCGTGTCTTTCTCCTCGATCAGATAAAGCTTTATTCATCAATACCTGTGCGTTACTTGGGTATGAACCGGTTTATTTCAATGCAGTGGATGAAAGTGGAACAGCCATTTACCATACTAATGTACTAATGTGCCTGGCCGAAAAATTTGTAGTCATTTGTTTGAATGCAGTTCAGAATACGGAGGAAAAAGAAATGATCAGAGCATCATTTACAAAAACGGGCAAGGAAATTATTGATATTTCTTTTTCCCAGATGAGCAATTTTGCGGGAAATATGCTGGCCTTAAGGAATAAAACCGGAAACGATCTGTTAGCCTTATCCCAAAGTGCTTATGATTCCTTATCGGGTTCTCAAAGAAATTCCCTTGAAACATATTGCACGCTTATTCCCCTGGCTATTCCTACTATTGAAACCATTGGTGGTGGGAGTGCAAGATGCATGATCGCGGAGAATTTTCTACCCTTTCTTAGGAAGCCGTAAATATGGCTAAACGCTTGTATTTAATTAAGGAGTTTTCAGCAATTCTTCATTTATTGCCTGCGTTAAACCATCCGGCATTACACTGGAGTCATCGCTCAACGACTTGAACATGCTCATTTCTGTGTCCCAGGCAAAAACAGTGGCATCTTCTTCATTCACCTGCACATTATACCGAACCTGATCATTAAAGTCAAACGGGGAGACAGAAACAGAATAGCCTACACCATCTACAATTACACTAAATCTTCTTTCATTTTTTGAGTTTCCGGGATTATTTTGCATATCTCTTTTTTTATTGATTGTTTGAAGGAGAACAACAAGAACATTGCCAGAGGTAATTAGCATCTTGAAATAGTGAAACCGGATATTTAAATATAGCTATCAATCTTTCCATAAAATAGAAGAAGGATGATTGGAATTTTGAGAAGATTGGAAAAAGGAAAGGAAAATTTAAGTGGAAATTCCGGTAGGAAGCAAATTTAATTGCTGAATATGCTTGTAATAAATATCTCAAAGAGAGGATTGAGAATGATTACCGGATTCTTTAAGGAAATATAAAAAGAGTGACCCCGACACGACTCGAACGTGTGACCCACAGCTTAGAAGGCTGTTGCTCTATCCAACTGAGCTACGGGGCCGGTAATTATATCAAAAAACAGTTAAAAAGGTTCGGAAATAACTCCTGCTACCTTTAAAAATGTTTGCAAATATAGTTGAAATTATCGCCGCTCCAAAAATAGAAATAAAAAAAGGTGATTTGTATGAATTCAGGTACGCTGAAACTTCATCTGAATAAGCTTTTCAGTAGTTTTTTAATTTTGGATGAATTGCTGTTGAACATCTATCAATTAAAATGATTTGCGGGTAAATCCTATTTTTTGTAGGAATATCTGTCTAAATTCTCCGTGAAATGATCAGTAGCCAAGTGATGCAGTAGTGTGTTTACTAACAAACTTGAAGCATTTAAAATTCGACTTTATGAGGAAAGCCTTTAGGGAAATTAGCCTATTTAAATTTATTACGGAATTTGGAGTAGTTTTTGAATATAATAACAACCTAATGCTTCAAATTAATTTTTAACGTATAAAAAAATACACAATGAAAAAAATTCTTTCAATTGCTTTACTATCGGGAATTTTTGCAATGCAGGCAAGTGCGCAAAAGCCAGTTGAAGATAAAACCAAACGGCCGAGTCCTCCTGCAACTGTCACCCAAAAGATCACAGATGGAGCAACCATTACTATTAATTACAGCCAGCCTTCCATTAAAGGAAGAACCATTGGAAAAGATATTGATCCCATGGAAGGCAAAGTATGGCGCACCGGGGCAAATGAGGC
>JBBSSE010000295.1:0-4471 GCA_038242375.1 Chitinophagales bacterium | reverse complement strand
GTAAAATATTTGACACAATAAGTGGTGTCCAGTCCGCCGCTAAATCCTATAACAACTTGTTTGCTCATTATAAATATTTAAAAATTTAAGAAGAAATGTAACAATGATTTTTTCTCTGCTTTTTTCTTTTTCAAAAAACGGATCATCCTGTTTGCTTTTAAACGCATAAATCTTTCGTACAGGGAAGAGTTTTCTTTAAAATCCTGCGCGGTTTCTTTTGGAGAAGGATGATCATTTGGATCATACAGCATGGCCGTACACATGCAGTTCTTCCTGTTCTTACTCATGAGAATATCATAGTTGACACAACTTTTACAGCCGGCCCAAAAATTATCATCGTCCGTAAGTTCTCCATACGTCACTGGCTCATAACCCAGCTCGCTATTGATTTTCATTACAGCAAGTCCTGTGGTCAATCCGAATATTTTAGATTCAGGATATTTTTCACGTGAGAGGGCAAAAATTCTTTTTTTGATGGTTTTTGCTATGCCGGTTTTTCTAAATTCCGGTGCGACGATCAGGCCGCTGTTAGCCACAAATTTATCGTGACCCCAGGCTTCAATGTAGCAAAAGCCTACCCATACATTGTCTTTGGTTAAGGCTATGACAGCTTTTCCTTCAACGATTTTTGCGATTATATAATCGGGAGTTCTTTGGGCAATTCCTGTACCACGCGCTTTGGCGGATGAAGCCATTTCGTCTGTAATAGTGGTTGCGTATATGATATCGCTAAGAATTGCAACACGAACAACAATATTTGATTGTTCCAATTTGCAAGAATATTAATAATGAAAAAAGAAGGTGAGATGGGGATTTTTTTTCACTGATAGGGGCAGATTTAAGCTCGTCCTATCAGCATCCACGTCGTGAATTAAGTACCCTAATGGGGGAAGAAAGATTATATGAGTAATTCGTTTTCAATACTTATTTACATTTTTTTAAAAATGAAGAAACAAAAGTAATGGAATAATGAATATAAAAAATACTTTTTTGAAAAATAAATGTGAAAAGAATGCCGGACTTGCTATTTATCTATTTAAACCATCTAATTATTGAACCGGGTTTAATCTATATTGACAGTTAGTACAATTATAATGGATGTTTATTTTCCTGGTTGAAAAAATTTCTAACCTCACCAACAAAATCTCTAATTCATCTTTTCCAACTTTAGAGCTACCCTTCTATTCTGACTTCTTGCTGACTTTGTATTACCTGTTACCGCAGGGTTTTCAAAAGATTCAGAAGTAACCCTAATTTGCTTTTGAGATACTCCTTTTTCAATCAAATAATTTGAAACAGCTTCCGCCCTTTGTAGAGATAGTTTTTCATTGATAGCACGCGATCCTGTCGCATCAGTATGGCCGGTAATATGCACCTGCATACCGGAATTCTTTTTTAGAACATCAGCCATAAAATTGAGTCTTTTATCATAGATCGGCTGTACTGTCCATTTACCAAGAGAAAACAAAATATTTTCTTCCGGCAGGGAAGCATAATCAAAGGAAGGTTGTGCGGCAGGTTCTTTTACAAATATTGTATCGATCACAGACTCCACCTGAAGAGGCCTGGAGATCACTGAATCTGGAAGTAGATTATTCACTGTATCAATTATACGAATACTATCTCTTGGAATAATGGAATCGCGGATATATACTGTATCTGTTTTAGTAACAACCGTAGTCTGATTTTTTGAATCTCTTGAATTATTAATGGGTATAGGTATGGGTATATAATTATTATTCCTGCGATCATTTCTTCGATCTTGTACTAACCGGTTGTTCAAACGGTCAATATCTTTGGAAAGAGAATTGGCCTGGTTCGCATATTGGTTGTATAAATCATTTTGCCGATCCTGCATGCGCTGATATTCTTTAGGATCAGGTTTATTTTGAATTAGCCGGGTACGGTCAGGGGCAACTACATTTCTTTCTACCGGAACTACCACTTCATTATTTGTTCTTTTCTGCGCCAAACTATTAGCTGTGAGACTATCCGTTAAATCTGAATACCTTTTTGACATAAAATCAATGGAGTCCTGCATAGCTTTTAAATCCTGCTTCTTTATGGTTTCCTGGTTGTTAATGACTAAAGAAGAATCTTTTGCTACGTTCCCTGGCGGATTCATTATCCGGGAATTATTTTGTTTTGCAAAAGATTCCGTTACTGTCTCATCTTTTTTTTTATCAGTAAATACCTGGTCATTTCGGGCCGGCAAATTTGCCCTTGCAGAATCAAGCCTGAAAGAATCCGCATTCGCCATTAAAGCCTCTCCCCTCTGCATTTGTGAACTATCCAATCTGTTTTTGAAACTGCCATTATTATCCTGCCGGATATCCGTTTTCAGCCTATTGGATGCAATGGATGAATCAGTTGCTTTAATTATTCCAGTATTACTTGTACTATCCATCTGTTTTTGTAATTGCTGCATAGATCTTATAAGGCTATCTAATTGTTGCCTTTTAAGTTTTAAACTATCAGAAGTTATTTTTGATGCACTGTCTGCGGTTCGTTGATTTTGCAAACGGGCAATTTCCTGTCTTTCACTATTTAAGCTATCCAGGTAATATTTTCGATAATTATTTTGCACGGTTATCGTATCGCTCTTTTCATGAACAGGACTATTACCATAATAGTAATTATTGATTATTGTCACATTTTGCTTGACATCAGGATTATTATAGACTTTCCCATTTTTATAGTCCAGGATCAATCTACTTTCATTTGAATTTCTTGCTGAAAGACTGTCAGTCATTCGTCTTTTTTTCATTTCTCTGTCATCCATCTTTTCTTTTTCATACTCTTCCTGAGATTGAGGTACGGAGTTCATTTTAACTGCCTTCTTCTCTTTAAATACCGTATTTAAAAAGCGATTACTTTTATTTGGCTTACCATAAGTAAAACCAATTTTTAATCCAACATGTACATCAGCGGCACGTAATTTATTATTGAATAACACACTTCCGAGGTTACTACTTCCTATGAAGAGAGGACCAAGTCGCACGGTAGCTCCCAATAAATGCTGTTTGTAATCCGTAAATTCATTTCTTTGTGTTACTGTGTAAGGAATATACAATCCAAAATGCCTTGTTTCAAACCTTGGCGTAATGGTATAATATCCAAATTTATCAAACCTTGTTCCCACATCATTTCCTAAATCCAACGGCCAATAAGACATTACATTCAGGAAAAGTCCTTTTACAAATTTCAGATCCAACTGTGCACTTAATGCAGTTGGCAGATACACATTATAACTTCGGGGATCATTAAGATTTGCTACCACTCTTTTGGCAAGGGCAGTATCAAAATCTTTTATCGAATTATAATGGGCATTTCCGAGATTCCAGTTATTAATATTAGCGCTAAAGGAGTTTACGTTAGCTGGCTTATCGAAGCGGAACATGCCCACATCCAATAATGACACACCCAATTTAAAAATGTATTTATTCACATCACGCCTTAAAGCATCGTACGATTTCTCATCGTCTGATTTCAGATATGTAAACTTATCGATGTTCCCGCGATATTCATATACAAGGCCTGCATCCAAACCGAATGCATTTGCATCCGGACTAAAATTCTTATCAAACAATTTATCAAAGTCAGCACTTTTATTGTGGCTATAATTCACATTGGAGCTATTGAAATCGAATGTACTATCGCTGTTTACCCGGGCTTGTAAATCATTGGAAGAAAGATTAATGGAGGAAAGCCCTGCAAGGTATTTCCCTGTTACAGCACCTTTTAAAAAATGCTTACCTGAAGAATACAGAACTCTTCCATAAGTCAGCCCCACTTCGGCCCAACTTAAAGAGTTAATGCGAATACCGGATACATCTACAGATGTATTCGTCAATGGTGTATAGTAAAAATCATTAAAAGCAAGCTTCGCAAAATCCTGTGATATACCTCTGCCCTGCACCATTGTTCTGAACTGCATATTTAAAGCAATTCCTGAATTCTTGCCGGTTGTAGCCATAAAACTTAGGGGTAACTGAGTCCTGTTGCTAATATTAAAAAAAACCTTTTCCCCGGTCGGCAAAGATGCTTCAGAGAGATATTTGTCTTTAAAAGAAGCGTAATCACTGAAATCATTTGTATTAAATTTTAGAAGTGCATTCTTATCCAATAAAAAATAATTATTACTATAATTTACGCTGGTGGAAAAAAGATTCATGTCAAATTTAAACCTGCTATCCACAATGCTTGCAGGCTGAAGACTCACACCTGTTATGCCGGAATAATTCCCGGTTCTCAAACCTAAGAAATCCTGCGAAAAAGAGGTAGAATAAAAAAAAGAGAGAAAAATAAAGAGGGGTAAAATTTTTTTTATCATTGGAGTAGTTTATAAGCGTTAAATCGTTAATAAAATAAGGGTAAAAATCATGCCGATATATACAGCGAAATTTCAATTAGGATCATTCTTTTCCATCTTAAATTGATGAATTAAAGATACCGGTTCATAAATACTGAT
>JBBSSE010000294.1:0-4490 GCA_038242375.1 Chitinophagales bacterium | reverse complement strand
TCCTTCTACCATAGATACAATGTTGAGCATCTTCTTTCCAGATTCCGCTGTCTGAACAGAGTCTTTCGCCAACGGTATATAGTCAAGGGTTTTTAGAGAAATCACTTTATTGTCAAAATGATAATCCTGTTTATAGATTCTTTTGAATGGCCATTTCGTGTCTTTGGCATTAAAATAAGACATCATGTACGGATATTTGTCATAACTAAGAGTCGTCTTTCCATCAGTGACATTCAATTTGAAATAAGTGAGGTCGCTTATAATTTCATTTGTAGTCTCGTTTTCTTTAATGGGCATTTGCCCTTCAAAACTGACGTAGCGTGTGATTGCACCTCCAATAAACATAAAAATAAACGCTACGTGAAAGACCAGTATCGGCCACTTTTCTTTTCTTGTAAGCCTGTAGGTTTTAATATTTGCAGCAAACAAAATGATTAGCCAAAGCATTAAAATTTCAAACCACGTCGAATTGTAAATGAGTGTTTTTGCAGTTGGTGTATCATAGTCATTTTCCACAAACGTAGCAACAGCCATGGAAATACCATATAATAGCAAAAGAACCGTCATGGTACGGGTGGAAAATAATATCATTTTTAAACGTGTCATTTCGTTTCAATTATTTAAACATGATTCTACCGTAAACAATCGTTCAAAATCGTAAATCTCAAATGGTAAATCGTAAATTCCAGGTCTAAACCATTACCTGGAAAATCATTCAGGCCGCCGAAAAAAGGGACAGGCAGGAGTTCTGACCTTGCAAATACCTGGTCGGAACTCCTTAGCAGCCTGCCCCATACTTCGGGAACTAAACCGTTCCGCGGACGATCGTTCAAAATCATAAATCTAAAATCCTAAATCCTTAAAGGGATTTCAGATATTCAGTCAAATCAGTCTTTTCGGAAGTACTTAACCGAAGATTTCTCTCTTGATTATATCTTGCCACTACATCACCCAGGGTCTTTGCAGAACCATCGTGAAAATAAGGAGGGTGTTGCCAAATACCCTTCAATGGTGTAACTCTCCATTGCTTTGTAGCTGAACGTTTTACATAATCTTTATCCGGTGCTACTGACGCGCTTTGAGGATGTAATTTTCCATTGTCTATAACATCCGTAAATAATGGTCCCGCATGACAACTTACACACTTTCCTTTTTCAACAAAAAGAACTTTTCCCCTCGCAGCGGCAGTAGCATCAAAAGAACCAGCCGGTGCAGCAGGAGCTTTGATAGAATACTGATACGCCTGTAAAGCAGGAAGTTTATCTGTTACCAAATCATCCCCGTTTACTCTGTGATCAACGATCCAATTATCAAGACGCGCATCAGCAAAATACCCGTGTCCGTGCATTTGGGTAACGGCTACATACCTATTCCAATATGCCACAGGACCAGCAGGCTCATGTTGCACATCTCCATCACCCGTAAAAATAGCTTTCGGAATACCGTATAAACCAAAGGCAGGTGGAATCACAACCGGGTTATTCAAGCCATCGTGGTTGTATCTTGGATCGTATAAGCCGGGTCCCCAGGAAGAGTAAACAGCTTTCTGAGTCGGGGTTAAGGCTGGAGATAATGATATAATCAAACCGGGATTTAAATCCCTGTTTGGCCAGGCATCCTTCCGGTTCCCGATACCTTTCGCAAAAGAATTATCCACAGTTGAATGACACAGAGCGCAGGTAATTCCCACTCTATCCAATTTTAATTTACCATCTGCACCTTTACTTACCGTACCTTTTATTCCAAGAACAGCATCTAATGATATCAAGGCAAGCGTAGATTGAGGGTCATCAAGACTAATTGATCCGTCTTGAATTCCCGCAACAACAGCGGCAGGTAAAGCATTGGCATCCACCTTTAAACCGACAGCTAAAGCGGTAGCGGGGCTTACTCCTGTTTCTATCACTTTGTTCATTTGTAACACATCTGTCCAAAACGTTTCATCACCAAAAGTCTCATATCGAAATACCTGCTGACCCGCCTGAACTAATTTCGGATTCAACGGAGGTAAAGGTAACTCGCCCTCACCCGGAGGATAGTGACCATTATCGCCTTTATGACAGCTAAAAAGGCCAAACGCAGCAATCAATAGCAGCGTAAAAAGCATAAAATTTTTTTTCATGATCTTTTGTTTTTATTGTTTGTGAATGAATACCAATCTTTCCCATATGTGAAATTCAAGTCGACTTACATGTTCTTTAAGGATAGAGGTAGCAAGATTCAAATTGGTTACAAAAACATGACATTCATTTTTCGGGGAGATGAAAAAAATAGACAAACAGAAAATTTTAAAAGACCGTGCTTAGAATTTTTGATTTATAAGAAACTGCGGGGGGAATGTATTTACAGAATGGGTGTCAATTGTACGGTTCCGACATCGTAATTACCTTTGCCAAATGGCAGACGGAGCAAAACATTGTGATGATATTCTTTCTTAAATTTTTTTTTCTCCAGAAGATAACAGGATCTCCTATTTATCATTGATGCTGATGTAGCCTTCATGTAGTTTGTGTCATATTGCAAACCAGGGAGTAATCACTTTACATGTCACTTCACTAAATAGGCCATGCGCATTCTACCTCAGAATAATATAATTTAATGAAGTATATTTTATTTTGAATATTTTTACAGTAACTGTTTAATTAAAATAGATTTCATGTAACATTGAAGTCTTTTACAAGCGCCACATTACTCAAAGTTCCCTTTATATAACGTTTAAAGACACTTTAACTTTTGCTTTTTATGTTGGATAATGATTTTATTTCGAAGGATTATTTGCAACTGACTGCTTTTATAGACGAAAGAATTCAGCAATCCATGGATTATTTCTATGATAAATATTCGCCTGCTTTATACGGGATCATATACCGGATTACCAATAACAAGCATTTAGCTGAAGAATGTTTACCTGCAACATTTGTAAAAGCCTGGAATGAAACAGCCGCATTCCGGCGTTCAGGCACTTCGTTATTCACCTGCTTGCTACACATTGCCCGGCAATCTGCCTTTGAGGCCATAGCACAGGAAATCGAAAAAAACTCCGGGACCCATAATTACGTAAATGAGTATGATCAACATTATTCAGCTTTTGAACTGGTATATTTTAAAGGAATAAGCGTTAGTCAGGCTGCTGAATTATCAGGCGTCACAGTTATAGAATTAAAAATAAACATGCGAATGGATGTACAAAACATGCATAATAAAACGAAAAAAGCATGACGAGTAAGGAATATATTGATTCAGGAATTTTAGAAAATTATGTGATGGGAATGGCCAACCATAGTGAGAGGGAAGAAGTGGAAATGATGGCAGCGGCAAATCCGGATATCCGGCATGAAATAGATGCGATCAACGATGCTCTTGAAAAATATGCCCTGTCACATAGCATTGAACCCAGCCCGATGGTTAAACCACTTTTAATGGCCACGATTGATTATTCTGAACGTATAAAAAGTGGGGAACCATTTTCTTTTCCGCCGGTACTTCACGAAAATTCGACGATAGAAGATTATGCCACCTGGCTAAACCGCCCTGATTTGGTTTTTTCCGGTTCGGAACAGGACAACATCTTTGCAAAAATTATTGGTTACACGCCGGCGATGGTTACAGCCATCGTGTGGATAAAACAAGAAACTCCAAGGGAGATACATGATACCGAGCATGAACGTTTTTTAATTATAGAAGGCCGTTGCGACATCCTTGTTGGTGATAAAATCAGCCATCTTGTTCCCGGCGATTATTTTGATATACCGCTTCACGAATATCATATGGTAAAAGTTACATCTTCCATTGCCTGCAAAGCTATCTTACAACGCATTGCAGCTTAAGCAGACCAACATAGTTTTACTTTTAAAAAAAGAGAATATTTTTAAGTCAGCGGCAAAAGTGCCTGATATTGGTTTGAAAACCTGGCTCCGGGTATGGTATTTTAAAACTTGACGATTTGCATTTAGTAAATAAGATTTGCAAATAGTTCAAATTTTCCTGATGAATGATCAACCCATCGTTTGCATGATAAAAGCCTCCCCGGCAACCCGGATATTGTAATGCTAAAATACAAGACGGCTATTTTTGTGAATGGGTGTTTTTGACATGGCTAGAAAAACTGTAAATACTTTGTTGTTCCCAAAACCAAAACCGATTTGAGGTTAAATAAAATTAACAGGAATACCATCAATGACACCAGGAAGGGTGCACTTCAAATTGGGGCGACGCGCGGTGGGAAGTGTCTTCACCGCCCACTTTCAACGTGACGATGCGACATATTGAAATGCCCACCAAGAATTAAAATCATTAAAAAAGATGGTTGGAAAATTATTACGATTTGGAATATGAATTAAAACCTGCAACCCACAAAAAACATTACAAAAACCAGTAAACAGGTTAAAAATAAATTGTTACCAATCTGGTAACAATTGTATATTTGTATCCAACATGAGAGTAATTGCTATAAGAACATTGCGCAACTATGCTAAAAAGAAAAAAGATGC
>JBBSSE010000293.1:0-4493 GCA_038242375.1 Chitinophagales bacterium | reverse complement strand
TGTATCGAACTGGCAAAACATGCTCAAGAGGCTGGTATTTATGCTGTATCATTTACAGCACCATTTTATTTCAAACCGTCCAATGCCGCTTCACTGGCTGAATGTTGCAAAGAAATAGCGGATGCAGTTCCGGAAATGCCTTTTTATTATTACCACATTCCGGTACTAACCAGTTGCAATGTGCTCATGATAAAATTGCTGGAAGAAGTAGATGGCAACATCCCCAATTTTGCCGGGATAAAATATACGCATGAAGATTTCATGGACTTCCTTTCCTGCACGCAGTTCCAGAATAAAAAATATGATATGCTTTGGGGACGTGACGAAAATATGCTCTCTGCCCTGGCACTTGGCAACAAAGGATCTGTAGGAAGCACCTTTAATTATGCTGCTCCTTTGTACTATGATTTGATAGAAGCGTTTGATAAGAATGATCTCACCAAAGCGCAGGATTTACAACAAAAATCCATTGATATGATTACCTTGTTGGGAAAATATGGCGGCATCTCTACCGGTAAAGCTTATATGAAATTGATCGGATTGGATTGTGGTGAATTTCGTTTGCCCGTAAAAAACATGAGCGCGACAAATTTTGAACTGTTTAAAAAGGATGTAGAAAAATTGAATTTTAATGATTTCCGTTCATCATAATAAAACAAAATGTCCAAAATAATATTTCTTACCGCTATCTTATTTTCCATGAATACAACAGCACAGGTAAATAAAAAGATTCCTTTTTTAATGAATTGGCAAAAGGCCGCGACACTGCCGCCATCAAAAGGACAGACCAAATCAATAGGATTTGCCGGACCAATAAATGGCATGAGCAATGATGTTTTTATAACAGCCGGTGGCGCGAACTTCCCAAATGGAATGCCCTGGGAAGGAGGCGCAAAATATTATTCCAATGAGATCTATGTTTTGCAAAAGAAAGGAAATGATCTTGTATGGATAAGTCATGATCAATCATTACCGGAACCGATCGCCTATTGCGGAGTATCATCAACTGGAAAAGGAATTGTATATGTTGGCGGAGAAAATGATGCGGACATTTCTAAAAAAGTTTTTTTATTGAATTGGGATAATGATGCAAAAAAAGCAGTCATAAAATCACTGCCTGATCTTCCGGTTCCATTAACGAATGTTGCTGTTAATCACATAGATAATATCGTTTATGCTGCCGGCGGAGATGAAAAAGCTACATCCTCCAACAGGTTTTTAAGTTTAGATCTAAACGACACAAATGCAGAATGGAAAACCCTTCCTGAATTACCATTCGCACTTGCGAATGCATCATTAATCACGCAGGGAAAAAACATTTACCTGATTGGAGGGCGAACCAAAAGCACTTCTGGAATCAGTGAATTACATGGTACTACTTTCGTTTTTGATACAGAAAAAAATACCTGGAAAAAGCTGTCAGATATCCGGGATGGAAAAGGTCTGGCCAACCTTTCCGCCGCGGCAGGAATATTACTGGACAATGAATCCATCCTGATGATCGGCGGAGACGATGGGAAAACGTTTCACAAGATCGAAACCTTGCTTTCCCAAATTTCAAAAGCTACTTCAGAAGCTGAAAAGGAAAAACTGACTAAAGAAAAAAATGCATTGGTCATAAATCACAAAGGATTCTCAAAAAAATTATTGTTGTATAAAATCCCTTCCGATTGCTGGACAGAAATAGGTGAATATCCTTTTCCCGCCCAGGTGACAACGAGTGCTGTGAATTGGGATAGTAAAATAATCCTTTCAAACGGCGAAATAAAACCCGGAGTAAGAACTCCCGATGTGATTGAAGGGTGGAGAGTGAAATAGCTATGAGCTATGAGCTATCAGCCTACAGCCTACAGCCAACAGCTAACAGCTAAAACCCAATACCTAATACCTGATACCTGATACCTAAAACCTAATACCTAATCATGCCCCAAAACAAAAATTACAAATGGATCGTCGTCGGCCTGCTTTGGGTAGTAGCATTGCTCAATTATTTGGACCGGCAAATGCTTTCGACTATGCAGGGATCTATGAGCATTGACATCAAGGAACTGCAATCCGCTACCAACTTTGGCTACCTCATGGGAATATTTTTATGGGTCTATGGATTCATGAGCCCGATATCCGGGATTATTGCAGATAAATTTAATCGAAAATGGCTTATTGTCGGAAGTTTGTTTGTGTGGTCTGCTGTTACTTATGGAATGGGATTGGCGGATACTTTTCAACAGGTGTATTGGCTGCGTGCAGTCATGGGCGTTAGTGAGGCATTATATATTCCGGCAGGTCTGTCTTTGATCGCAGATTTTCATACCGGCAAAACAAGGTCCCTGGCCATTGGAATTCACATGACCGGATTGTATGTAGGCCAGGCGCTGGGCGGATATGGGGCTACGATCGCGGATAAATTAACCTGGCATACAACCTTTCATTGGTTTGGAATTATCGGGATGGTATATGCAGTTGTTCTCGTTCTATTTTTAAGAGAAAAGAAAGATGATGAGACCATCATCAATTCAGATAAAATGTTCGTCAATGAAAAGATTCCGGTTTTCAAAGGATTGGCCATGCTGTTTTCAAATATGGCTTTTTGGATCATTCTCTTCTATTTTGCTGTACCAAGTTTACCGGGCTGGGCCACTAAAAATTGGTTACCTACGCTCTTTTCTGAAAACCTGGGTATTCCTATGAAGGAAGCAGGGCCTTACGCTACTATCTTTCTTGCAGCCTCTTCATGTATAGGTGTTTTTATAGGTGGCCCTTTGTCGGACTGGTGGGTGCAAAAAAATATTCGTGGCAGAATCTATACCAGTGCTATCGGACTTGCCCTAACCATCCCTTCATTACTATTGCTGGGATATGGACATTCTCTTTTTCATATGTTTGCTGCCGCTGTGTGTTTTGGAATTGGATTTGGAATGTTTGATGCCAATAATATGCCGATCCTTTGCCAGTTTGTTCCCAGGAAATTAAGGGCAACTGCTTACGGAATTATGAACATGGTCGGTGTTTTCGGCGGAGCTATTATCACAGAAATTCTGGGCAGATCTAAAGACGAAGGTAACCTGGGGCACGACTTTGCTCTACTTGGCGGAATTGTCCTGGTTGTATTAATTATTCAAGTAGTATTTTTAAGACCGAAACACCAGGAATTTACCTAATTATTTTTTCATCAAAAATATTTGAATGCGACAAATTTTCAAACCTTCTCTTTTCGGATTATTTATTCTAGTGATTACTTTTGGTTGTTCTAATAAAACACATCCAACAAAAGCCGTGGATACAACGATCCAGGTAATCTCTACTGCGCCGCAGACTCCGGTATTAAAAAGAATGGATGCCAATGCGCTTGTGCGGATCAGGGTATTTATTCCTGCAAAAAGTCCTGTAAAAAACTACCGGTCTATTTCGGCTACCCTTAACTCAGGCGCACTAAACGATCTGGAGGAATTGCAGATATATTCCAATGGTTCTGAACCTCTCTTTAATACCAAATATCAAAGTGGAACAATCAAACCTACCTCCACCAGTTTTGAAATACCGATTGATGTAAATATGACGCCGGGCTTGAATTATATCTGGGTAGGTGCTACTCTAAAAGATAATGTTTCTCTGGATAATGAAATCAATTTTCAGGCATCCTCCATTAAAGATAAAGATGGCCATTCCGAACCAATAGTTAACGACAATTCAAATCATATAAAACGCACCGGCATTGCCGTTAGAAAGATCATGGATGATGGTGTGAATTCTTACCGCATTCCGGGGATTGTAATGACAGACAAGGAAACATTATTGTCTGTTTATGATATCCGTTACATTCATTCAGGAGATTTACCGGCGAATATCGATGTAGGTCTTAGCCGCAGTACTGATGGTGGAAATACCTGGGAGAAAATGAAAGTGATCATGGATATGGGCGCGCCACACGAAAATAATGGTATCGGCGATCCGTCTATCTTATTTGATCCGATAACAAAAAAAATCTGGGTAGCAGCTTTATGGAGCAAAGGAAACCGCTCTATTGCCGGTTCAGAGCCCGGACTTTCACCGGATGTTACAGGACAATTTGTATTGGTAAGCAGTGATGATGACGGACTTACCTGGTCAGCACCCTACTCAATTACTTCGCAAATAAAAAATCCAAAATGGCATGTATTTTTTAATGGTCCCGGCAGTGGTATCGCTATGCAGGATGGAACACTTGTTTTTCCATCTCAATATTGGGATGAAAGCAAAAAACCGGGTATGCCCCACTCTTCTGTTATTTCCAGCAAAGATCATGGAGCTACCTGGCAGAGCGGCTTAGGAGCGAAACTTAATACCACAGAAGCACAGGTTGTAGAAACCACGCCGAATACATTAATGTTGAACATGCGCGATAACCGCGGAAAATTCAGATCCATATCCACGACAACAGATTTGGGACAAACCTGGACAGAGCACCCTACTTCCTTTAAAGATTTGATAGATCCGGTTTGCCAGGCAAGCATTAT
>JBBSSE010000292.1:0-4507 GCA_038242375.1 Chitinophagales bacterium | reverse complement strand
GGTACCTTTTCCTTTCCTTCGGCTATGATAAAATTACCTTTTACAAGCTTCGTTAACGTACGTTTAAGCGTAGGACAGCTATAGGTAGCATGTTACCACCCATGGTAAATTTCACTTGAAGAGAGTAAAGGTTATTTCTGATATGTTCCAACAAATCTTCGTTCATATTGCCGACTTTTAAGCTCAATAATATTATAATATAGATCAATTACTTAGATCTTTGATCTATATTGTCATGCAAAATGAGCTACATTAATTTAAAGCTCAACGTAAGCTCCATTGTAGCTCAAATTAAAGAATAAATGAGCTACAAAAGATGTGACCCAAACTTGAAAGCCCATAAAATTAATGACATTCAGCTAAACTGAAAGAACCAACGTTTTTGTGTCTCCTGACCAACAACAGGACAAAATCTCAATATCCGGTTGCAGGGAATTAGGAGTTAAATTAAATTATTCTGAGAGTACTCATGTCGCTCTCCCGCCTCGAACAAATTATGAAATATCTGAGAGCACTAGCATAGGAGTTCCTAAATTAATTATATATCAATTCAAATAAAATGATAGCAATTGTCGGCATTTTAATTTTTTTAAGTGGATTATGTTTTTACTTAAAAGTATATTATCACGATTTATTAAATGATCCTAAGACCAGTACGACTATTAGATTGTTAAATATAATGACCCCTTACTTCTCTCTAAAGTATTTAATGCCGCTAAAATATATTGAAAATGATAGGAAAGAAATAGAGATGATAAAAAAGAAAGGAAATACTTTTCTTTATGGGTTTTATATTTTTTTATCATTAACGTTTCTTCTAATTTTCTTTGTCGTTTTTTTCAAAAAAGTATAGATCTCCTCCCTGGCTCATGTCATCATGAACCAGGGAAGGGAAATCAAAAGAACAGTTACAGTTTGTACACATGAGAATGGCCGGAAAATTCCGGCCATTTATGCAATAATATATTGTGAAAAAATCTCTACTTCATTTTAAAACTCTCCATAAACTTCGTTGTAAAATTCCCTGATCTGAAATCTTCATTTTGCATTAATTGTACATGAAAAGGAATGGTTGTTTTTATTCCTTCGATCACATATTCACTCAATGCTCTGCTCATAGTATCAATTGCTTCTTCCCTTGTCTGGGCTACGGCAATAAGCTTGGCGATCATACTGTCATAATAAGGAGGAATGATATAGCCTGCATACACATGACTGTCCACCCTTACACCATGCCCGCCCGGAGTGTGTAACGTAGTAATACGGCCCGGTGAAGGACGGAAATCATTATAAGGATCTTCCGCGTTAATACGGCATTCTATCGCATGCATTTCAGGGTAGTAATTACGGCCGGAAATTTTTTCGCCGGCAGCAATTTTAATTTGCTCTTTAATAAGATCATAATTCACCACCTCTTCCGTTACACAATGTTCCACCTGTATCCGCGTATTCATTTCCATGAAATAAAAATCACGGTTTTTATCTACTAAAAATTCAATGGTTCCAACGCTTTCATAATTGATAGCGGAGGCTGCCTTAATAGCTGCTTCACCCATACGCTCCCTCAATTCGGGTGTCATAAAAGGAGAAGGTGACTCTTCCACCAATTTCTGGTGGCGACGCTGAATAGAACAGTCTCTTTCGCTCAGGTGACATACATTTCCAAACTGATCGCCGGCAATCTGTATTTCAATATGACGGGGCTCTTCCACAAATTTCTCCATGTAGATGCCATCATTCTTGAAAGATGCCGCGGCTTCGGTTTTAGCATTTTCAAACGCTTTTTCAATATCTTTTTCCTCCCAAACTACCCGCATACCTTTTCCACCACCACCGGCTGTGGCTTTTAATATAACCGGGTAACCAACTATTTTAGCGGATTCTTTTGCATGATTTACATCTGCCAATAATCCGTCCACACCAGGTACAACAGGTACACCGGCTTTGATCATGGTTTCTTTGGCGTGAACCTTATCTCCCATGGAATTAATCATCGACGGAGTGGGTCCGATAAACTTAATACCATGATCAATACAAATCTGGGCAAATTTTGCATTTTCTGCCAGAAAACCATAACCAGGGTGGATTGCATCAGCATTGGTAATTTCTACCGCCGCCATGATGTGTGGAATATTTAAATAACTATCTGCGCTGGAAGGTTTGCCGATACAAACAGCCTCATCCGCAAATTTTACGTGCAAACTATCTTTATCGGCCGTAGAGTAAACTGCTACGGTTTTGATATTCATTTCTTTGCAGGTTCTGATAATTCGAAGGGCGATCTCTCCCCTATTTGCAATAAGTATTTTTTTAAACATATTTCGTGTACTAACTACCCTATTAATGCATCATCAACGGGCATTTGGTTTCTTAATTTGTGATGGATAAAAATAGACCGTCCGCATTTATATCCTTTCATTAGAGAAAAAATATCATTCTAAAATAATTCTCTCCGAAAACTCTGTAACATAAATAAAGACAACCAGGTCTGTCATCAGACAAAGAACAATCAACTTAAATTCTTCTCATCCTAAAAAATTAAATTAGAATAATTCCTTTCAATTTCAAAAACATTCAAGGTGTAAATTTCATAAGCAAACACTTTCAAAAAAGTTGCTACTATTGAAATTTGCCTGCTTCAGAAGATTAAAATTTAGTTCAGACTTTTTAGACAATCCTTATGGTTCAACCAAAAATAATGGCTGATCAAATTCTACCGGAGACGCGTCGTCAACCAATATTTTCACAATTGTACCGGTTACCTCACTTTCAATTTCATTAAATAATTTCATTGCTTCAATGATGCAAAGAACTTTTCCTGGTTCTATACGGTCACCTACGCTGGCAAACAACGGTTTATCCGGACCGGCCTGGCGATAAAAGGTTCCGATCATCGGGCTTTTCACGGTTATAAGGTTTTCTGTCTTAGAAGCTGCCTCAGCAGCTTTTTTATCTTCCGCGGGTGCAGAGATTTGGGTAGGGGCGGAAGATGGAGATGAGAGGGCTTGTTGAAAATAAGCAGGAGGAGCTTGCATATACGAAGTAGCTTCTTCCTTTTGTTTTATGGTGATTTTAAAATCATCCTGCTCAATACTTAGTTCACCAATATTGCTTTTATTCACAAGCTTTACCAACTCCTGGATTTGTTTTATGTCCATAATGGATTAATATATTTTTATTAATAGTAAAAAACGATAGCTAAGATAATACAGAAATAAGAAATCAGAAGGATGATTATTCTTTTACTCTTTCTACGTACTCTCCATTTTTAGTATTTATCCGGATCAGTTCACCCTCATTTACAAATAAAGGAACGTTCACAGTTGCACCGGTTTCTACAGTAGCAGGTTTTAGTGTACGGGTAGCCGTGTCACCTTTTACACCGGGTTCGCTATAAGTCACTCTCATAACAATTTTATCGGGTAATTCTACGCCCATTGGCAGATCAGTTTCAGTATTGATCAATACAGATACTTCCTGTCCATCTTTTAAAAACTGTGGTGCATCCACCATTTCAGGGCTTACGGCTATTTGCTCATAATTTTCTGTATCCATAAAAGTATAACCTGTATCATCTTTAAATAAAAATTGATAAGGACGCTTTTCAACCCTTACCGGATGGATCGTTTCACCACTGTTCCACGTCTTCTCAATCGTGCGGCTATTATCTACGCCTTTCATTTTAGCCCAAACTTTCGCGGCTGCACGGGCAGTTTTATTTTCTCCAAATTCAATAACAGTGTACAGGTTTCCGTCAATTTTCAAAATCAATCCGGTTCTGATATCTGATGTAGATGCCATAAAATATTTTTTTTTGTGGCAGCAAAGGTAAATTATTTGTTTTACTGTTTATGGGATTCATCCATATTTTATTAAAGAGAATTTTGAATCCGCATTTATGCCTATATTCCTGTTAAAATCCGGCAATCATTAAATGGGTGAAATGAAAATCAGGTACTTTAGACTTTAAAAAAATACTATGTATAAATTCTTACTTCTTTTAGCTTTTATAGCTTTTTCAGCTTTTAATAGTTTTGCCCAGGAAACAACGCCGGAAGAAACACCTGTATATTTAAGATTTCCAACGATTCCAACATTTGTTTTAGCCAAAGCGCCCGACAGCACTTCCTTTACAAGAGATAATTTAAGGAAAAAGGTCAATACAATCTTTTTTATATTCAGTCCGGATTGTGGTCATTGCCAATTCGAAACAGGGGAAATGATCAAGAATATAAAAAAATTCAAGGATGCTCAAATAGTGATGATCACTTATTTTCCCTGGGATCAAATGATGCCTTTTTACAGTCATTATAAGATTGGAAACTATCCGCAAATTACCATGGCAAGGGACAATAACTACTTTTTTCCAACTTTTTTTAAGGTGAAAAACTTTCCTTCTACATACATTTATGACAAGAAAGGCAACTTTAAAAAAGCCTTTGACGGAGCTGTGAAAATTGAAGATATTTTGAAGGAATTATAAGCTGTGAGCTGTGAGCTCATAGCT
>JBBSSE010000291.1:0-4529 GCA_038242375.1 Chitinophagales bacterium | reverse complement strand
GGAGGTTTCTCTTTATAATTTGTATAAAGCAGCCTCTGTTTCCGTACAGGTTTTTAATTCTGATTTCTTATAAAATCAAAACAATGCTTCCACTTATAATCAGTAAAGCCCCGATGGCGGTTTTCCATGTAAGCGGTTCGCCTAAGAAAACAACTGCCAGGATGATGGCAAATACAACGCTCATTTTATCAACAGGCGCTACCAATGATACTTCGCCCAGTTGCAGTGCCTTAAAATAAAAAATCCAGGAAAGACCGGTGGCTATTCCTGATAAACAAAGAAAGATTATATTTTGTTTTGTCAAAGTATTTATTGTGGAGGTTCCTCCTCTTAAGAAAGCGATTCCCCATGCGAGAATTAAAATTACTACGGTACGTATCGCCGTCGCCAGATCGGTATCCACACCTTTAATTCCAATTTTTGCGAAAATTGCTGTAAGTGCCGCGAAAAGTGCTGAGAGCAAAGCATATATCCACCACATAATTTAAGTTTTAATTTTATGAAATTTTAATTCCAATTATTGATAATTTAAAGCAAATATCCAACCTGTCAGGCCACCAAATAAAATTCCTCCAATCACATCTCCTGGAAAATGAACTCCGGGGGTAGATTCTGCTGTAACATACTAAAATTGACCAGGCAAAAAGAAGACAAGGAAGACATTTTATCTTTTGTTTCGTTACTAATGTGACCTAAATAGAAATACTGCTGACATTAGTAGCTCCTCTATAGGCGCGCCGATGTTTCGCTAAAAACAACTTTGAAAACACGATTTTCAATTTGTGAATTCGAAGCCTGAAATTCGTGTTTAAATAAATGTAGTTGTATAGTAGCATGCCCTGAAATAAATCCGTAAATGCCACTATGGTCATTGTTTACATAATTACACAACAGCTTCACTTCTTTTATAATTTTTATAAAACAACCTCAGCATGGATGGAAGCACAATCAATATCAGTGGAAGCGCAATAATAAAACCTCCTATTACAGCAATGGCCAAAGGTTGATGAAGTTGCGCTCCGGCCCCAATTCCCAACGCTAAAGGCATAAGGGCTGTAATAGCTCCAAGAGCGGTCATGAGATTTGGCCGGAGCCTCGTTGAAATAGCGTAAACAGCAGATTCATCCACGCTTTTATCTTTCAAAGTTGTTTTGAATTGTAAAAAAGTAAAAATTGAATTTTCACCAATAATCCCTACTATCATGATAAGGCCGGTATAACTGCCAACATTTAATGCGGTACCGGTAATAAATAAAGCAAGATAACTTCCTGCAATTCCCAGCACGGCAAGGATTAAAATAATAATAGCGGCTTTTATATCTTTAAATAAAAAAAGGATAACGCCAAACACTAAAATACTTGATGCAATAAGAATCATCAAAAGCTCGGAAAATGATTTTTGCTGTTGGGCATAATCGCCACCATATTCAATGGTGTATCCTTTAGGTAAAGTAACGTTAGCGTTTACTTTACTTTTGATTTCCGAAACTGTGCTTCCTAAATCGCGGTTGTCGAGACGCGCAGAAACTACGCCCATTGATTGTAAATTCTCTCTATCAATTTCTGCGGCACCAGGGTTTATGGTTACTGTAGCCAACTCGCTTATAGGTTTCAGCCTTCCATCAGGGAGAAATATTTTTAAATTTTTTAAATCCTCCACTGTTCGTTGCCTGCTTCCCGGATAAACTAACCTTATCGGGTAAAGGCGATTATTTTCAAAAATATCTCCTGCCACATTTCCTTCTAAAGCTGTCTGTACCTGGGATTGAAGGCTGGCCGGTGAAATGCCATATTGTGCAATTTTAGTATAATCCGGATGGACGCTTAAGGAAGGCCCGGCAATAATGATCCCGTCAAATACATCCGCAGTTCCCTTTGTATTTTCAGCAATAGTGCTTATCTGTTTGGCAAGTTTATTGAGTTTTTGTACGTCATCTCCAAAAATTTTAATTTCAATTGGTTGTACCGAAGTCATAAGGTCGCCAAGCATATCCGTTATTACCTGGCCAAAATCAACCCTCAGTGCGGGCTGTGATGCTTCAATTCGTTTTCGGATTTCTTCAGTTACCTGGTCGGTGGTTTTGTTTCTGTTTTTTTTAAGTTCAATAAGATAGTCACCCCTGTTCGGTTCAGTTATAAAGAAACCCATTTGGGTTCCTGTGCGGCGCGAATAAGCACTTACTTCCGGCGTGGAAGTTATTATTTTTTCAACTTGTTGTAGTTCCCGATCGGTTTCGTCTAATGAAGTTCCTGGTATAGAGGAGTAATCAAGCACAATACTTCCTTCGTCCATGTGGGGAAGAAAACCAGTTTGGAGCCTGGGCAAAATAAGATAAATACACAATACTAATATTCCAATAAAAATAAAGCTGATCCATGGCTTTAGAATAAACCATTTTACCCAGTCCTGCCTTTTCACATCTTCCTTTTTTTCTTTTTTTGCAACCTGTTTTTCCTTTTTCTTTTTTCGGGAAAATAAAAGATATACAACAGGCAGGCCGATCCATGTTACAAAAAAGGAACAAACGAGGGTTATAATCATGGTATTTGTAAGCACATTAAAATAAGCTCCCGCAACACCGGTCATTAAAATAAAGGGAACGAAAATAACAATAGTGCTGATGGAAGAGCCAACCATTGCAGGAAACAAAAAATGAATGGCTTTTTGGACAATGTTTTTATACTCCTCATCCGGGTGTTCTTCATGCGTCCGGTGAATTTGCTCTACCACCACAATGGCATCATCTATAATTAATCCCAATGAGGCGGCTATAGCGCCGAGTGTCATGATATTTAAAGTATAACCAACAGCGTTTAATACGATCAATGTAGCGCCAAGTGTTACGGGAATAATGATTAAAATAGTGGCGCTTGCTTTAAATGAACGCAGGAAAATTATGGCTACAATTATTGCAAGCACCAGCCCAATCCATAAACTGTCGGTCACACTTTTTGAAACGGTGTTTACAAAATCAGCTTGTACATAATAAGGTTTTATAGTAACGTCTTTAGGTAAAATATTTTCAAGTTGAGCTATTTTAGCTTTCATTTGCGTGGATACATCTATCAGGTTACTGTTTGGCTGCTTTACAACTCCGATTAATACTCCTGGCCTGCCGTTGGCATTTACTTTTATATACTCAATTGCTTCCTGTACTTCAATATCCGCAATATCCTTTAATAGAACAATCCGCTTGCCATGGTTACTTACTAACACATTTTGTAATTCATTTAATGATAGCAGGGCAGCATCCGTAACGGTAAGATAGAGAAAACGGTAGTCGGAAAGATATCCATTAGATTTAATAAAATTAGTTTGATTGAGGGCTGCAATTACAGAGTCTGGCGTTACAGAAAGCGTACTCATTTTTTGAAGATCCAGCTTTACCCAAAATTCTTTTGATTTGCCCCCAATGACTTGTATTTGCGAAACACCTTCAACCTGGCTCAGGTAAGGCTTTATAGTGTAAATGGCTAATTGCTTTAAGGCTATTGGCGACAAATCGTGGCTTTCTAAAGAATAACCCATTACCGGCAGAATGGAAGGGTTCATTTTCTCAACGGTAATATTTATATTGGGCGGTAATGTGTTTCTTATTTCGTTTATCCTTGCTTCTATTTTTTGCTGACTAATGTCCACATTGGCGCTCCAACTGATAAAAGCGGATATTTCACAGCTACCCCTGCTGGTAGTGCTTCTTATGGAGGTAAGATTGGGTATTTGCTTGATGGCAAGTTCCAATGGGCGTGTCACTGTTACCATCATCCGGTCAACAGGCTGGAGACCCGCATCCGCAATTATTTTTATTTTTGGAAATGTTATTTCCGGAAACAGCGAAGTCTTTAAGTTGCTGTAGGCAAATAATCCACCCGCGATCAAAATAAAAAGGATAACCGTTAGCGGACTTTTATAAGTGGAATAAAAACCTCCACGGCCCGAAGAATTTTCTATATGGTCATTTCCATTATTCATTTTCTTTCTTTTTTCCTAATTCCTAAATCCCAATTCCCAAATCGTACATCCTAAATCCTAAATCCTAATTCCCAAATCGTAAATCCTAAATCGTAAATCCAAAATCCTACTTCCCAATTCCTGAAGAATCAGCAGAGACCTTCACAAAAGCAGTATCTGGCAAGCCATAATTTCCGGATAATAAAATTCTATCATCAGGTGAAAAACGGGGTGAAACAATTTGTACCGTATCGCCTTTTTCAATACCTGTTTTCACAGGAACTTTCACTGCCGTGCTATCATTTATCATTTTCATTACCCAATATTTTGTTTGGGTTTCATCAGATAAAAGGGAACTTTTAGGCAAAGTTTCCGCATCGCTAACGGATGTTTTCAGTATTTTCACTTTAGCGATTAAATCCTTTGGAATGGTATGTCCGGAATTTACTTTTATAGAATAGGACTGTGTTTGAGTTACAGAATCAACTAATGGCAAGGATGAAAAAATCGTTCCATCCATCACTACTGCATCCGGCAGAATTACCTGCACGTGCTTTCCGATAGCTACATAAGGTTT
>JBBSSE010000290.1:0-4539 GCA_038242375.1 Chitinophagales bacterium | reverse complement strand
TAATTACAGCAAGGTCTTTTATTACAGTCATCGTATTCAACACGAAGTATTCAACACGAAGTATTCAACCTGATACCTGATACCTGATACCTAAAACCTACAACCTCACCCTTCCTCCCTCCTCAAATGAGCCTTTACAAAATCGCTCACTAAATAGCTGATTAATTTTCCCGTAGATGGATCTGTTGCGCCGGTGGCAAGCTTTGTAGCTCCCTCACATATATGCACATACGCAATTTGAGAATCCATCGCAGCGAAGTTTAAATACTGCCTTGCATGTAAGGCCGAGATGCCACTGGGTGTGGAAGCACTACTTAATACATTTTCAATTGAATCCAGGTCAAGTTCAATTCCGGTGTAATTATCTTCGGTAAAACTCGTGGCATGGGAGACAGCCTGAATAAAACTTCTTTTTTCATGAATGAAAATATCCTCAAAAGTGATGCAATCCATAAAAGGATTGTTGACAAGATCTATCCAGACATTTTGCTGCAGATAGTTTTCATGAATTCCTATGGCACAATATTTATTTAAATAACCATCTTCATCCGCATAGCGGAATGGATTGCCGGAATGCCTTCCTTCCAGAGGACGGTAATCAGTATGCGCATCGAGATTTATACAATTAATTTGCGCAAGTGGAATAAGATCTGTTTTGTTTAATCCTTTAGCAGCGCCTTTTATAGCAGGATATGCATTGTTGTGGCCACCACCAATAAGAATAGGTATTTTCTTATTGGTAACAATTATTTTTACCATTTCTTCTACTTCATCATCTATCTTGCTTACCATAGAACGGTAGGCTTTTACTTTTTCCTCATCCGTAGCGGCATTTACGTTTATCAGGTTTTGTTCCTGTGTGAAGTCAAAATGACCGGCTATTAAAATATCTTCCCCGCTTAAGAAATCATTACTCTGAATATTCAGAAAAGAATCGAGGAACGGAAACCAGGAAGAGTCTGCTCCTCCTTTTCCTAAATTCGCTTTTACACCAATGTCTTCCGCTATCCCAAAAATGATATAGCGGGCAGTTGTATTTTTTATCATCGTCTCTAAATCCTCCGATGCTGCGCTGCCACAAACCATTTCACCGAGTTTTGTTTCAAATAACCTGGTATGAGTAAGTGCTAAAATGTCATTTTTATCGTATTGCTTGAAATGTGAAAGCATATAGTTTTTGTTTTATTTTATGATTAAATATAAGATCCCCTGATCATCACTTTATCCACCAGGTTACTCCCAAAGGAGTAGGGTAGATAGGCAAGAGAAGGCACCGGTTTTGTGAAAATTAAATTTGCTATTTTTCCTGCGGAAATACTTCCGTAGTTTTTTTGAATTTCCATAGCGCAGGCACCATTAATCGTGGCCGCGTTGATCGCTTCTTCCGGAAGCATTTTCATTTGAATACAACTTAGTGCAACTACAAAATTCATATTTCCCGAGGGAGAAGATCCCGGGTTGTAATCAGAAGCGAGAGTGACCGCGGCATGGGCATTTATTAATGTTCTTGCAGGCTGCATATCCATGCGTAAGAAAAAGGCAGCAGATGGTAAAAGGGTTGCTGCACCTTCATATTTTCCCAGGAGTTCAATATCTCTGTCCGTCAAGGTCTCTAAATGATCCATGGAAAGCGCGTTCAGTTCAATACCGGCTTCAATGCCGCCGATACTATTTAACTGGTTCACATGTATTTTGGATTTCAATCCATATTCATTTCCCGCATCGCAAATGGTCTTCATTTCCTCCGGGGAGAAAAATCCTTTTTCACAAAAAACATCGATATAATCAGCCAGTTTTTCACGGCCAATCACTGGCAACATTTCCTGGATGATGAGGTCGATATATCCCTGATGATCCTCTTTGTATTTCGCCGGAAATGTATGGGCAGCAAGGAATGTTGCTTTTATTTTTAGATTGCTTTTTTCTTTCAGTCTTTTTATAACACGCAGCATTTTTAATTCGCCTTCCACGGTTAATCCATAGCCACTTTTTATTTCAATAGCACCCGTTCCTGATTTGCTCACTTCTGTCAGGCGTTTCCATGCCTGGTTAAATAATTCATCTTCAGAAGTAAGGTTCAGTTTTTCCGCGGAATTCAAAATTCCACCGCCCTTTGCAGCAATTTCTGCATAGCTCAACCCATTTATTTTATCAATGAATTCACCTTCCCTGCTACCGGCAAATACAAGATGAGTATGACTATCACACCAGGCAGGAAGAATAATTGTACCTGGTTCCACATCATTTCTTTCACCTTTATAATTCTTCATTTCACCAAATTCTGCTATCTCACCATTTTCAATGACCAGGTAGGCATTCTCAATGACAGGTAATTCAGCAAGGTTTTTGCCGCGAATAAATTCGCTTGAATTACCAGTGCCTGCAAGAAGAGATATATTGGTGAAAATTTTTGTATCCATTTCAGCTAAATTATGAAAGTTGATTTGTTTAATAACTATATTGTTTTTTCCCATGGGATAATAAAAGGATTTCATTACCCTGCCGGTTAAATAATACCTCAATTATTTTGGCAATAAATTATTTTTGGAACAGGATCAATAAAAAAATATAAAACGAATGTCCAACTTTTTAAAATACGAAACATCCCCATACCTCCTGCAGCATGCAGATAATCCCGTGAACTGGTATGCCTGGAATGATAAAACACTTGCTAAAGCACTTGCGGAAAATAAAATGATGCTGATTAGTGTAGGTTATGCAGCCTGCCACTGGTGTCACGTGATGGCGCATGAAAGTTTTGAAGATGAAGCGGTGGCTGCCATTATGAATGAACATTTTATCTGCGTGAAAGTGGACCGGGAAGAAAGACCGGATGTAGACCAGGTGTATATGGACGCAGCTTATCTTATAAACGGGAATGGCGGCTGGCCTTTAAATGCATTGGCCATGCCTGATGGAAAGCCATTTTTTGCGGGTACTTATTATCCTTCGGAAAATTGGGTAAGACTGTTGGAATATTTTGCGGATATCTATAAAAATGAACGTTCCAAATTAGATGAACAGGCGGAAAATCTATCAAAAGGAATTCGTGAAATGGAGAAAATACCTCTAAATGAAGAACCTGTTCTTTTTGATGAGAATGACCTACATGAATTATGCAATAATCTGCTGAAACGCGTTGATTGGGAAGATGGAGGAACAATGGGGAATATGAAATTCCCCATGCCTTCTGTTTGGGAATTTTTATTACAATATCATTATTTTTCCGGAAATAAGGAAGTACTGAAAGCAGTTGAAGTAACTCTGGATAATATGTCTCTTGGTGGTATTTATGACCAGGTTGGTGGCGGATTTTCCAGGTACGCCACAGATACACAATGGCATGTGCCTCACTTTGAAAAAATGCTCTATGATAATGCACAGCTTGTAAGTCTTTACAGTCATGCTTTCCAGGTAACGCATAATCCTCTCTATAAAAGAATTGTTTATGAAACGTTGGAATTTGTCTCTCGGGAACTGGCACATTCGGAAGGTGGTTTTTATTCTTCTTTAGATGCCGATAGCGAAGGAGCGGAAGGTAAATTTTATGTGTGGAGTTTAAAGGAAATTCAGGATATCCTGGGAGAAGAAGCAGAATTATATAATAGCTATTTTGGCATCACATCAAAAGGGAATTGGGAAGAACAAAAAAATATTCCGGACATAAATTATGGAGATAAGGATTTGTTGGAAAAATATCGTCTGGCTGATGATGAACTTCAAATCCGCCTGAAAAAGATGAATGATGTTTTATTATCCGAACGGGAAAAAAGGGTCCGGCCCGGAACAGATGATAAGATCCTGACTTCCTGGAACTGTTTGATGGTAACCGGTTTTATTGATGCATATAAAGCATTTGGCGAACAGGCATTCTTTGATAAAGCGAAAAGAACTTTGGATTTTCTGTTGGATAAATTTTGCAATGAGGATAATTCTGTTTTTAGAAACTATAAAAACGGAAACGCCGGAATCCCTGCTTTTTTAGATGACTATGCTTTTTTGATCAGCGCTTTACTTGATTTTTACCAGGTTAGTTTTGAAGAAAAATATTTATATAAAGCAAAAGAGATTATGGATTATGTGCGGGAACATTTCTTTGATAAGTCTTCGGGTATGTTTTTTTATACAGATGACCGCTTTAGTAATCTTATTGCACGTAAAACAGAAACAACCGATAACGTGATCCCGTCTTCCAATAGTGAAATGGCGAAAAATTTATTTATTTTGGGGATGTATTTTGAAAACAATAAGTATTCTATGGAAGCACAACAAACGTTGAAAAATATTAAAGCAGATGCTGTGAAGAGTCCGGGTTATTACAGCAATTGGGCGCAGGCAATGATCCTTCAAATTTATACGCCTTTTGAAATTGCAATAGTAGGAGAGAAGTGGAAAGAAAGATTGATTGAATTTGAAAAGGAATTTATTCCTCAAGCTATATTTCTTGGTGGGGAAAATGGTACTCTTCCATTGCTGGAAGATAAATTGATTCCCGGTAAAACAATGATTTATGTATGCCGCAATAAAACGTGTGCCTTA
>JBBSSE010000289.1:0-4539 GCA_038242375.1 Chitinophagales bacterium | reverse complement strand
TTAATTCCGGATAATGCGACGCCAAATCCGGTAAGGCCACAGCCATGGCTTTTCAGAAAATCCATTGACTATTCCATTTCTCTTAGTTACGCTGTTTTTGATTATGCAAGCAGAAATGGTGATTTGCTTTTGTATAATATTTATCGCATGGGGAAAAACTCCATTGATAAAGGAAATACGGATAACTGGACCTTGCAACCAAAAATGGTTGACTCATTAAAAAAAATGTATGAGAAAAGCCAGAAGTCGGGGAATGTTGCCGGCTCCAGAGCTCCCCGGATATCTGTAAATATGTATGATTCTATTTTTAAAGATCCATCTCTACGGGACGCACGGGCCTACATTATTCCTGCGGACCAGGCAGATTTTCCAACAGCCATAAAATTTGTAAATGCCTTAATTAAATCAGGCATTTTAGTTCACCAGGCAAAAGCTGATTTTACGATCGGAAATAAAAAATATCCTGCGGGATCGTATGTTGTCAAAACCAACCAGGCTTTTCGTCCACACGTGATCGATATGTTCGAGCCACAGGATCATCCGAATGATTTTCAGTATCCGGGTGGACCACCAATAAGACCTTATGATGCGGCAGGCTGGACACTTGCCTACCAAATGGGTGTGGAGGTTGACCGGGTTTTAGATGAAATCAATACGGCTTTACAACCTGTTGGATACGGGGATTTGCAATCACCAGTCAAAAAATCGCTTGCTAAAGCGGATGGATATTTGTTGAGCTCTGAAATAAATAATTCATTTATTGCCGTGAATGATTTACTAAAAGCAGGTGTGGAAGTTTTCCGGACTACAGGAAATGTAGAAGGAATGCCTGCGGGATCATTTTATGTTTCTTCAAAGGGATTTTCTGTTTTAAATAATACAGGAGCGGATCTGGGGTTCAATCCAAAAACAATCAATAAAAAGCCTGCCGGATTAGTAAAGATTACTCCGGTGCGGATAGCTCTTTATGACCAGTACGGAGGTTCAATGCCTTCCGGTTGGGTACGCTGGATTATGGAACAATTCCATTTTCCCTTCCAACTGGTTTATCCAAAAGATATCGATGCCGGCAGACTGAATAATAATTATGATGCAATATTATTTATCAGTAGCGGTATTCCTTCCTTCGGAAGAAATTTTCCTTCAAGAGAGGTTAAATCTGATGGTATTCCCAAGGAATTTCAACACATGCTTGGTAGCATCACTGTAGATAAATCTATTCCTCAATTAAAATTATTCCTGGAAAATGGTGGCAATATAATTACCGTTGGAAGTAGTACCGCTCTTGCCTACCATTTGGATCTGCCAATTAAAAATGCCATTACAGAAATCAATGATGAGGGAAATGAAGTAGCTCTTGCCGGTACAAAATATTACATTCCGGGAAGTATTTTAAAAGCAGAAATTAACACGTCTGAACCAGCAAATTGGGGAATGAAGCGTGAAGCAAATATGGTCTTCAACAATAGCCCGGTATTTAATTTAACCGCCCAATCTGTGAGTGCCGGTATAAAACCTCTTGCCTGGTATGGTCATGATGCTCCGTTGAAAAGTGGTTGGGCCTGGGGACAGACCTACATTAAAGATGGGGTTGCCGCTTTTGTTGCACCCGTTGGGAAAGGAAAATTATATGCCTATGGTTCAGAAATTACATTCAGGGCACAGGCACATAATACGTTTAAAATGTTGTTTAATCAATTGTATAGATAGGTGTCAGGTATTAGGTATCAGGTATTAGGTAAAAGCCGTTAAGTCAAAAAAAATATTAAAAAAACAAAACACTTTATATGAAAAAGTATCTTTTCAGTTTTATCACCGCTTGTTTTATCCTGGCGGTGAGTTATGGGCAGGATAATTTAACCTATCAACTTCCGCCAAAAAGTATTGTGGATCTTGTAGATGCGCCCAATACGCCTTCTGTACGCTTTAACCGGGAGGGAAGTAAAATGCTTTTGCTGCAATCTTCCGGCTATCCAAGTATCGAAGAGGTGGCACAACCTGTCATTGGTGTAGCGACACTTCGTTTAAATCCGCTCAATAATTCCACTGTTGGAAGTGGTTCATCCATTAATGACATTACAGTAAAGGATATAAAAACCGGGCAAGAAAATAAATTAAGCGGCCTGCCTTCTCCCTTGAGAATGGGTGGAGTTGACTGGAGCCCGGATGGAAATTATATCGCTTTTACCAATAATGTTCTAAACGGAATTGAATTGTGGGTAGCCGATATGAATACATTTGTGGCGAAAAAATTATCAAATGAATTTTTAAATGATGCTATTGGATCTGCCTTTCAATGGCATCCCGGCAGCAAACATTTGTTGGCGCAGTTTCTAAAATCAGACCGAACAAAACCGGTAGAAAATCTCGTTCCAACAGGACCGGTTGTGCAGGAAAACCTGGGAGAAAAAACTCCTTCCAGAACCTACCAGTATTTATTGCAGAATCCATATGATGAAGATCTGATGGATTTTTACCTGACAGCACAATTACAATTAATTAGTCTTGATGGAGAAATGACCAAAGTAGGATCACCGGCAATTTTCCGTACATTTTCTTATTCTCCCGATGGGAATTACCTGATGGTTCAAACTGTTGAAAGACCTTATTCTTACCTGGTACCAATTTATTCTTTTCCATATCAAACATCCATTTTGTCGCCTGATGGAAAACTGTTGAAACAATTATACAGCGCGCCTCTGGCAGATAAAACACCCATTTCTTTTGATGCGGTTGCACCGGGACCACGCTCATTCCAGTGGAGAAATGATGTTTCTTCTACAATCGTTTGGGCAGAAGCGCAGGACAAGGGAAATTCGAATGTAGATGTTCCGCATCATGATGCCTTATTTGTTTTAAATGCACCATTTACGGAGCAAGCTAAAAAATTATTTTCAATGCAATTCCGTTATGGTGGTGTTGACTGGGGAAATAGCCAATATGCCATCGTTTCTGAAAGATGGAGAAAAACAAGGGCTTCTAAAATGACCCTCATCAATCCGGAAACAGGAAAAGTGATCAAAGAGATCTCTAACCGTTCTTCGGAAGACACGTATTCCGATCCGGGCAATTTTGTTTTTGATGAAGGAGAATTCTCGAAGCGTGTATTGCTGTTTGATAAAAGTAAAAATCCCGTTGTTTTTACAACCAGCACCGGTGCTTCAACGCAGGGTGACCGTCCTTTTTTAATGAGATGGGATTTGCTCTCCGGCAAACAGGATACCTTATTTAAATCGAAAGCACCTTATTATGAGAGCGTGGTTTTCTTTAATAATAAAGGAACTGCCTACATCTCCCGAGAGTCAGTAGAAGATGTTCCCAACTTTTTTGTCGTGAATCTGAAAAATAAAAAAGAGACAGCTCTTACAGCCTTTACACATCCGTATCCCGGTATGGACGGCGTGCAAAAGAGTTTAATTTCCTATCCAAGAAAAGATGGGGTCAAACTTTCCGCCGTGATGTATTTGCCGAAAGGTTTTAAGAAAGGAGATGCTCCCTTACCCGTATTGGTATGGGCTTACCCAAGAGAATTTAAAAGCCTCGAAGCAGCCGGACAAGTGAAAGGTTCACCGTATCGTTTTACCCGGTTAGCTTTTCGCTCACCCGTATTTTGGGTAACACGCGGTTATGCGATTCTTGACGAAGCAGATATGCCGATTGTAGGGGAGGGGAATACCGAACCGAATGATTCTTTTGTACAACAGGTAGAAGATAATGCAAATGCATTGATCAATTATATTGTGGATTTGGGCGTGGCGGATCGGAACCGCATAGCAGTAGGCGGACATTCTTATGGTGCGTTTATGACGGCGAACCTGCTTGCTCATACGAAACTTTTTGCCGCTGGAATTGCCCGCAGTGGTGCATACAACCGCACACTTACGCCATTTGGTTTCCAGGCGGAAGCCCGATCTTTCTGGGAAGCTCCGGAAGTTTATGGAAAGATGTCGCCCTTTTATTATGCCGATAAAATTAAAACTCCCTTACTGATGACGCATGGTATGGATGATGAGAATTCCGGCACATTCCCGATTCAAAGTGAGCGTTTATACAGCGCCATCAAAGGTCATGGTGGTACAGTGCGCCTGGTAATGCTTCCAAAGGAATTTCACGGATACCGCAGCCGCGAATCCATTTTGCACACTTTCTGGGAGCAGGATCAGTGGTTGGAAAAATATGTAAAGAACCGCAAGGTAAATGCTAAGACCAAAGCAGGCGAAGAATAGTTTTTTTGTTTTTTAATAGATAGACACAGGACCCGGAACATTTGTTCCGGGTTTTTTTGAAATCGGTTTTGGCTGTATTCCCTAACGGAAATAATACCATCCTGATATATAAAATAGGCTAAAGGATTTATTGGAAATCTTAGATGATAATATACCGACAAAAAAGAGATTTGACTATTTATTATTTAAATTCGGCATAAAAGGATTTTATATTTGTTTATACTTTAAATTGTGAACGTTTTGTGAAAGGATTTTACAGGACATAAAACGTGCAAATTAAAAATTGTTGATGAGAAGAGGTATTATTTCCCTG
>JBBSSE010000288.1:0-4544 GCA_038242375.1 Chitinophagales bacterium | reverse complement strand
ATAGATATATATATAACCATAAAAAAAATCATTGAACAACAAATTCCTTAATCAACTTTTTAAAAAAACACGCATGAAAAACAGCGCACTTTGTGTCATCACTCACTCGGTCTTGTTGTTCAATGTGAACAGTTGCCAAAGAAAGGGAAAGGCGGGTTCTGTGAAAAAGATAGTATCTGTAAAAACTTCAGACTCCAAATTCATAGAAGGAAAAGATTACAATCTATTTACCCGTGCCCGCGTATTGGACAAAAAAGGATTTTCTCAACCGGTAGAAGCAGTAAGTCTTTTAATCCCAAAGGGATGGCAGTATTCTGGTGACATTCTCTGGACTCCACCAGGAAGTACCTGATTGAGGAGGCTTTGAAATATGCCCACAGGATGCCGCTTAAAGCAGGGAATCATTTGGTACTGATAGAGAATAATTTATCGACCTATGCACAGTGCATTGGTGATATTCATATAGCCATGCAGCTTATACGGAATGCGCTAAAATATTTATTGAAGGAGCCCAAACCTGATTGTGAAACCCTGTATATTTCCTATAATGGAATGGGCAGCCTGATGTAGTATTCTTCCAAAACGGACAGCGCATTATACTATTATAATAAAGCCCTCGAAACCCTGGATAAAACAGAACGCGCCCCAAGGAATACATTTTACCGGCCTGCTATTGTACTCAATAATTTGTCTGCTTTATATCAATTACAGGGCAAAATGAACCAAGCGATCCGGACGATGAAATCAACGATCAATAATTTAAATAAATTCATGGCTTCGGAGGAACCGGATCATGCAAGGACAACGGCTGTTACCTTTCAAATGCAGACATTTGATAATCTTGGCGGCATTTATAAAGAAATAGGTGATCTGAAAGGGCGTAGGAAATTCTGGAGTTTTCCTATGAGCAAAAACAAAAATTACTCACGACGGATGATCCGGGAATTTTCATTTCACAAATAATAAGGATCAAGCGCTACGCACTGCCAAACTATCTTACCTTGAAAAAGCTGATGGCCGCATGCTCTCCGCAATATTGGGCAGGCCTTGTGATTGTGGGAAATATATCGCCTGTGCTTATTCAACGAAATTATGCAGGCAGAACAGGACTTATTTGAGGGTTTTTTACGGGGATGGTTTTAGTGGGTAGGTGGTTTTTATGGAGAACGAGAGGGAGGGTTATGTAGAATGAATCGGGGATAAGATTTTCATTTTTAGAATTAATATCTAATCCTTACTTAAATGTTATAGGGAAGTCAGGATTAATTTAAGATTTTTCGTTCATGTCTGCCCAAATCACGACTGTGGAAATATCATAACGGAAACTATTGTTCAGCCCTTATTTAATCCGGGCTTTGTAAAGAACAATGTTGGTTAAGTGGTAATTTTGCAGTTTTTAGCATTTTGTTGGCCTTAGCAAGTTTATCAGGAAATGTTATCTTCCAGTGAAACTTATCTAAAGAGGGATCAATTGCAGCAATGGGCCCCTTCCTGTTAATTAATTCTTTAACTGTTTTCATGATATGCAATTTAATCGTTTATTTACGTGATAAAATAGAATTTTTATCTGTTAGAACTGAGAATACTTTTTGACCCAAATAAGTAATTAAAAATAAAATTTCTTCATAAATCAGAATCCTTTCTGTTTAGAAGATTTTATCCAAAACCTAACCGTAAAAAAAATAAAAAGTCCTGTTATAACGATCGTCATGGGTATCAATGAAGACCTGTTATCAGCAATATCAGAATCTGAAGAAGTAAATATTCTAAAAGTTTCCTGAATTGCTCCTAGGCTAATCAGGGAAAATAGTATTGCAAGTGCTTTCCATTTATTCATGCGTTATTGTTTGTTTTGTCTATCCCTAAATCTGATGTTTACTGTACGAATCATTCACTCTCCGCGACCTTCTTTAATGATTGCAAAATCGGATTTTCTTCACCCTGCGGTTCTTCCTGAGTTGCGCCAGACCTGTTGTCTTCCTGTATTATTTCAAGTTTGGTTTGTCCGTTTACTGCTGTGAGTTTATAGGACATTATAAAATAATTTTCGGGTTTGTCTTCAAGGTCCGGAAGTGGTGCAAACAAGCTGTACTTTAATAATTCTTTTGGCCGGACTTCCAAGATTGTGCCCCATTGTTCAAATAATTTCCCTTCCCATACAGTTCTGAATCTAATGTCGCTTCCCTCTTCCCAATTTGTCATCAATTCACTTCCATATTGCCAAAGCTTTACAAGTTCGGGTTTTGTCAAAGTTTCCCAAACTTTATCTATTGAAGCGTTAATTGTGATTGTTGAAATATTTGTTGCCATGGTTTTAGTTGATTGTTTTTTGGATTGATATCCTATTTGCAATTTACGATCAATTAACTTTCTAATATTTCAGAATTGAATTTTGGTAATACCGGGTATTTCTTTATTACGATTTAATAGATTAGTTTATTGCTCCCCTAAACTAAAGTAATTTCTCAATTATTTTATTGAAATATTCAAATGTTTTTTCTTCCTTTGACCCCATTTTCATAAACGTTATTTTCCCTTCTTTGTCGATGATAATTGTATAAGGCCATGCGCTGAATAATTTAAAATTGTTACTCCTGACTTCATCGTTTGCAACCACATGAGTAAATTCGAACGGATGTTGCTTAAGGAATTTCTGTACCACTTCCGAACTGTCATAGGTAAACGAAATAAATTTTACATTTTTATCACCATACAATTCAACCAATTTATTAAAACCGGGCATTTCTATAATGCATGGCTGGCATCTGGTAAACCAAAAATTTAATACAACCACTTGCCCTTTCAATTTTGAAAGTTCAATTTCTTTATGATCAAGTGTGATCACTTTAAAATCAGGTGCCGGAGCTCCTATCAGGCAACTGTCTCTTTGCATAATCTTGTCAAAATAAAGAGAATCCACTTCAATTAAGTTACCTAATGGTTCAGAGCAAATCTTATATTGTTCATCATAAGTCTGGGCTTTACCTATCAGAGAAAAAAAGATTGTTATGATTAAGATGTAAAATTGTTTTGGCATAGTCAGTTTAAACTTTGGAGTGTGGATTTATAATGTTATCTCGGTTGAAGGATTTGTGAAAGGATAACAAAAACAAACTGGCAGCCGGAACCAATTTTCTAATAAAAAAGTAGGTTTAAAGGTACAGGCAAAAGCTAAACAGAAAGATATCTTCAAGTATAAAAGGCATGCGATATAAAATGTGTCAAAATGTTTGATTTACTAATATGGAAAACAGAGTTTTAAATTATTTGCAATCAATTTATGATTCAACAGTTTGATTCGGTAAAAACCTGCTCAACCATTTTTTTAAAGTAATTTTTACAAACATGGAATATTGTCATGCCAGAACCTAACAACAATAAATACATGAAAGTATACCTTGTTTTAAAGGGACTTTCATTAAAAAAGTTTGTCATTGAAAGTAATAGCAAAATAAACCCGGTCAAACCTCCAATGACTACAAATAACATATCATTTTTTGTTGGGTTTTCATACCAGTTCCTTTGAGGTTTCATATAAACAGTTTTATTTGGTTTTGAAAGATCATTTTATGTTTATTATAATAGGTTTATTGCACTTTCGCCATTCTATTTATTCTAATAAACCGTCTCAATGGCCGTCATCTTATCCGCCAATAAAAGATTTTTGTAGGAATTTATTTTCACCCAATAGATGATCCAGCAAACCATACCGGCTATACTCACCAGCAATTTTATTTTGGTTTCAGGAATCAGGATCAAACAATTTAAAACGCACATAGCAAGACCAATATTATAAGCAGGTCTCGGTTCCTCCCGTTGTATATTCATTGCATTTGCTTCTGCACTGATAGAGTCGGCGACATTTTTCACAACAAAAAAATGCCAGACAAATGCAAATAAAGGGATTAATAAAAGCCAAACCAATCCGGACTGCATTTTTCTATTCTCCACAGATATTGTGTTTAATGTGGATTGTAAAGAGTTTATATAAAAAATTAGTGGAATCAGCCAGGCTCCCAAAACATAAAGATCAGGAACCATTCAGTACCGCCGGGCATTGTAAGTAGCAATGTCATTTTGTGGTTTTTCAGTTGAATAAAATTATTTGTACAAGTGTTTGGTTTTGAATTGTGGGTTCATGCTTTACATATTTTTACAGGTCGCTTTTGGTATTTCTAATTCTATAATGTCTATACCAAACTTATGGAATATTGTTTATTTAAGAGGAATTTGTTTTGGGCTTTTTGGAAAAGAGTATTTGGGCAATAATGCCTGATTGGGATAAACATTTCAGATCATACACAACTTTTTCAAATTTCCCTTTGAATTCCCCAACTTGTACCTTATAACAACCTGTATTTCAATAAAATGAAGAGGTTAAGTATTAGAATAACAGGCATGCAATTCGCAAAAGGTACTAGTGGATCTATACTTGGAAATTTATCCTCTTCCCGTTGTGATAGATAGAATAGAGCTATTGTGCATTAATCCCCAAAATCTACATTTATGAAACTGAAATTACATTCTAACAAGCAAATTGATTT
>JBBSSE010000287.1:0-4551 GCA_038242375.1 Chitinophagales bacterium | reverse complement strand
GATTTGAAAAAAGGAAAAATCATTGTTTCGAGTAGAACTAAATATAATGCGGATCTTCAATCAGAAGGCAAAAGTAATTTTTCTTTTGGTATGCAAGAGTCAGAAGGTACAAGAAAAATGTTTGAATTAAGTCCATTTATATATCGGTCTTTAAAAGAAGGTACACCATTAGTTATTGATGAATTTGACTCAAGGTTTCATCCTTTATTGACGAAAAAAATTGTTGAACTTTTTAATTCAAAAGATAACAAGAATGCACAACTTATTTTTACAACACACGATACCAATTTGTTATCATCTGAATTATTAAGACGAGACCAAATTGATTTTGTTGAGAAAGATAGATATGGAGCAAGTCATCTTTATACTTTGGTAGAAATAAAAGGCGTCAGAAACGATGCATCCTTTGAAAAAGACTACATTCAAGGCAAGTATGGTGCTATACCATTTTTAGGAGATTTTGCTAACTTAATAACTTCTGAATAATGCCTAAAAGTACAAAAGCTATTAAAATTTCAGATAAAAGCAAAGCATGGAATAGGAAGCCCCAACCGAATAGTTATCGGATAGAAACTATTCCAATCAACAAAACTATTCTTATTGTTTGTGAGGGACAAACAGAAAAACTATATTTCGAATCCTTCCCAGTGTTAGGCGTTAAAATAAAGGCAATTGATCTTAAAGGTCAATCTAAACTCAAATTAGTAGAATCGACAAAACAGATTATGGAATCTACAGATGATAATTACGATGAAGTTTGGTCCGTGTTTGATATGGATGTTAAGCGAGGAGCTGATGAGTTTGCCGATTTTGATAATGCGATAAATAAAGCTTTACTACTAGAGTACAAGGTGGCGTATTCAAATGACTCTTTTGAGTTATGGTTTTATTTACATTATAATTACTCCGACATTCAAAATGTAAGGACATTTTATTATGAGGAACTTGGGAAAAGGTTTGGATTGAATTATGTTAAAGATGGTAAAAAGTACGATTTTTGCTTAAAAATATATACCATTCTCAACATTGACAAAAATTCCTCACAACAAAAGGCTATTGAAAGAGCTAGATTATTATTTGAACAACAGCAAAATCTTCCGTTTCATCAACAAAACCCGGTCACGACAGTTTATGAATTAGTTGAGGAATTAAACAGAAATCTAAGACGATAGATAAGAAAGGACCGCCACCTCAATTTGACAATTTGGATGCTGACGACCTTCGATGAAATATTTCTACTAAATTCAAAATGAGAAACGCTCATGAATTGCAGACCTAAAAATTCGCTGCATCACCAAGTTCCCTTTAAACGCAATCTGAATCTTAATCACTCGCGCAAGCACCCACTTATACTCTGTAAGTATATCGAAATAAAGATTATGATAATCACTATTGCTTTTCTATATTTTTAAAATGAAATAAGAAAATAAATAAGGATAAATTGAATTTATAATAGGATTAATTAATTCACAAAACTGAAGCTTGAGTCAGCAAACGACAGCAATTGAAAAAGTCAAAGACTATACTTTTGCTAACGCACTTGTCAAAGATCATGAAATGAAACGATTCCTAATACCTTATAAATAAGTAAACGATGCAGTCTCGAAACGTTATTTCAGTTACACTTTTCATAGTGCTCCTTATCTATGGACCAATTTATGGCTGGACTGGGGGAATGGTTGTCCGAATCGCTTACCTAATAGTTTTACCTTATGGTTTATGGTTTCTTTTAGACTGGATTTGGGGTTACTTCTATATTGAAGACTATATAGATAATATAATAGAAAGAATTACTTATAGTCTAATCGGCCTGTTTTTAATAATTCGGGTATTCATAGAAATTACTGCAAAAAATCATTTAGTTAATACAATGTGGATTCAAACCCGAGATGGATCTGAAGCAGTTGGTGATGACATTTTAGTTCCAGGTCCTGACTATCATGCAAGCTTTGCATTTTTTGCTTTAGGCCTAATTGTAGTAGTTGTAGCAGCATTTGTCAGGAAAAAGGAAAAAAAGCAAGATAGATTTAGCTAGTATTCAGTTGATGTCTAAAAATATGAGATTCAGTTGATCAGAAAATGAGTCCACTATTTAATCCGAGCTAGTACTCTTGAAATCTTCAGAAATACAGCTCAAATACTTTGACGTCCACACCAAAATCATAATGCTTTAACTTTATCCAACGTTTCAATAATCACATAATTATGATATTAGCGTTAGACACCTATTATATCGAAGATCACGCAAAGACTGTTGGTTTGGAATTTGCGAATTGGACAGATAAGGTTGAAACGAACATCTACTCAGAAACACTTAAAAATGTAGAGGAGTATACATCAGGAGAATTTTATAAAAGAGAACTTCCTTGTATTTTAAGTCTAATGAAACGATACAATCTAAAAAGATATGAAGTAATCCTTGTCGATGGATATGTTTATCCAGATGATGCTGGGAAATTTGGTCTTGGAGGTTATCTTTATGAAAAACTGAATCAGGAAATACCAATAATCGGGGTTGCTAAAACAAACTTTTTTACGATCAATAAAATAAAAAACCGTTATTGAGAGGAGAAAGTAAAAAGCCATTATTTATAACGTCGATAGGTATGAATCTTTACGATGCCACGAAAAGAATACGAATAATGGATGGTGCATTTAGGATCCCAACTTTATTAAAAAAATTAGATAGGTTAACAAGGGAAAAATAAGTGTTTTATTTCTTTTATAAAAGCTCTCTCGCATGCGAAATCCTGCTTTATTATTCTCCCTCATCTCCCTCCTGTTTATCAGTTGCGGACAATCAACGCCCACACAAAATCCCGGAATTGCTTCGGTAATGAATGAGGTGGCTGGAAATGCAATTATAAACGAAGAAGGAAGGACCGTGCAAACAAGGTTCAACACACCACCCGGTTTTGAACGAACAGAAGTTGATGCGAATTCTTTCGCGAACTATTTGCGCCAGCTACCATTAAAACCTTCGGGAACAAAAGTCAAATACTTTAATGGTGACACAAAAAATAAAGATGTTTATGATGCTGTTGTGGATATGGAAATTTCAAACCGGGATTTGCAACAATGCGCGGATGCGATTATGCGGCTAAAGGGCGAATATCTTTATTCTATAAAAGCATATGACAAGATCTCATTCAACCTGACGAATGGTTTTAAGATGGATTATTCTGAATGGATGGCCGGAAACCGGCTTGCTATAGATGGTAATAAAACTTCCTGGCGTAAGAACGCGGAGCCATCAAATACCTACAAAGATTTCCGAAATTATATGGAGATGGTTTTTGCGTATGCCGGAACAATTTCTTTAGCAAAGGAATTACATACCAAAAGCATAAAAGACCTTGCTGCGGGTGATGTATTTATTACTGGCGGCTCACCCGGACATGCAGTGATTGTGGTAGATGTTGCTGAAAATAAATCAGGAGAAAAAGTTTTCATGATTGCACAGAGTTATATGCCGGCGCAGGAAACGCAGATTCTTAAAAACAAGAATGACGATAAATTGAGTTCCTGGTATAGTGCATGTATTGAGGACAAATTATACACACCGGAGTGGACCTTTGAGGCTGGACATTTGAAAACATGGTAACATGCAGTAATGATCCTGCAGAAGTCTAGATTCCAAAATTTAGCTGGAAGCCAATAAGTGAAGTGATTTTAATAAGTAGAGGCTGAAGCAATACTTGTCAAAAATTTTTCGTTAGTAAACATTGATTCTGTTTGCCGTAGTTCTCTACCGTTTATTTTGTAAATTTGAAATATAATTTGAAGTCATGAAAAGTAATAATGATATACTTGATCAAAAAATCGAACTTATCCAATGGGTATCTTCACTGGAAGATAAAAGTATGATTGAAAAATTACTACAATTAAGAAAAACTGAAACGAAAGATTGGTGGGAAACGATTCAGGGTCAAGAGAAGGATTCTATTCTGCAAGGGATTGAAGATGCTGAAAACAATAAACTGAACTCTCATTCATCTGCAAGAAAGCTCTATGAAAAGTGGTTATAAAATCCTGTGGACTTACCACGCATTAAAGGAACTTGAAAAAACTATTGATTATCTTGAAGGTAATTTTTCAAGTAAAGAGCTTGAAAAGCTATCTAAAAAAATAGAAAGTATTGTAAATTTGATTTCCCACAATCCTGCTTTATTCTCTAAATCTGATAAGAGCGGCATTTATCGTGTAACAGTCTTGAAACTAAACACCATGTATTATCGAATACACGGTGACACTATTGAAATACTTTCATTCTTTTCAAATCGTCAAAATCCTCAAAGGAGAATAATATAAATATTGTAGAACACAATACTTTAGGTAAATCGAAAAGTTGACGAAACATTCATTAGCATTTTTCTGTTGCTAAGCAGTGTTCGCTGCAGATGGCTAGAGGTTCGTTCCAATAAAAAATTCTTCACTATGAAATCTTCTGGTATTTTGAAAATAAATCCGGAGAAAAAATTTTTATGATTGCACAGAGTTATATGCCTGCACAGGAAACGCAGATTCTTAAAAACAAGAACGATGATAAAT
>JBBSSE010000286.1:0-4559 GCA_038242375.1 Chitinophagales bacterium | reverse complement strand
TTTTTCTGTTATAGGCATGCAAATAAGTCCTCTGCCATAGCGGCTCATAAAATTGATGATCTCAGGAGTAACATTTTTTGCGGAGGTTATAAAATCTCCTTCATTCTCACGGTCCTCATCATCTACTACAATAACAAGTTTCCCACGCTTAATGTCCTCAATTGCATCTTCTATTTTATCTAACATAATATGAAATAATTTTAAAGAGGCAAAGGTAGTGCAGTATGGGCAGCTTTTATTCTCTTAAAAGAATCTTATGTTTATTTTATTAATGTCCAAAATCATTATTTGTACATAAAAATGATTTTATAAATCTCCTAAAATGAACATCATTGAAATAGGATTTTAATATAATGAATTCAGTCCTCCTTATAAATGCTAAAAATTGCCGGGAGACCTATTTACGTCACAATTTATTAATAAACAAGATGCAGCTAAATACGTTCAAAAATTGCCTTTAAGATGTTAATAAATCCTTATTGCCGTTAAGCAATAATTCACTTTCTTTGCGGCATTAAATAAAACTAAATCTTATGCAGTTTAAAAAACTTTTACCATTACTCATTGCGGCTATCCTGGCTCCGTTCTTTATGAACGCTCAGGTGACGACGAGTAGCATTACCGGTTTCGTCAAATCTACCTCTGGCGAACCTTTGGAAAGTGCTACAGTAACAGCTGTACACGAACCTTCAGGGACTAAATACACTACCCTGACCAAAAAAGACGGAAACTATACTCTTCCAAACGTAAGAGTTGGGGGTCCATATCTAGTTACTGTAGACTATGTGGGTTATAGACCACAAAAGATTAACAACATTACTCTTTCTTTAGGCGAGCCATCTATTATAGATGTAACTCTTTCCACGAATGAAACATTGCTTTCTGAAATTACGATTTCAGGATTAGGACGCCCTACTGTGGCAAAAACCGGTGCAAGCACTGTTTTCACCAGCAAACAAATAGCTGCATTACCTTCTATTAGCAGAAGTATTACAGATTTAACCCGTCTTACTCCACAGGCAAACGGAAATAGTTTTGCCGGAAGAGACGGAAGATTTAATAATCTCCAGGTAGATGGTGCGAACTTGAATAACAACTTCGGTTTAAGTACAGATCCGTTACCAGGTGGTGGAGCAAGTCCTATTTCTATCGAATCTTTTGATGAAATCGCGGTAAATATTGCTCCATATGATGTGAGACAATCCGGATTTACAGGAGCAGGCTTGAACGTTCTTACAAAAAGTGGAACAAACACTTTACACGGTTCTGCTTATGGTTATTATCGTGACCAAAGTTTCAACGGTACAGATGCCGGAAAGGTTAAATTGACTCCTACACCATCAAAAAATAAAGTTTATGGAGCTACTCTTGGAGGTCCGATCATTCAAAACAAACTATTTTTCTTCCTGAATGCAGAATGGGAAAATTCGGCTATTCCCAATGCAAACACCTTTATTCCAACGGGTTCTACAGCCTCAGGTATAACATCTGCAGCGCCTAAAGCAGATTTGGATAAATTCAGGGAAGTGTTAAAGACGAAATATGACTATGATGCAGGTGTATATGACAACCGTCCCAATTACGTTACAAAAAACCGCAAGCTTCTTGCAAAAATCAACTGGAATATCAGCGATAAGCACAAATTAGTATTAAAATATAGTGATTTCAAAGGCTCTGATCAATCTCCACTCAATGGTAGTAGTGTACCGAATAGTGGTGCCGGCGGATTCACTCTTGCAGGAACTTCAAATTCACAATCAAGATTACCTAACAACAGGAATAGTGCACAATCAATTGCATTTTCTAACTCTGATTATGGTACAGACCATATCGTTCAATCAGCTACAGCGGAATTGAACAGTAACTTTAACAGCCGTGTTTCAAACCAGATTTTACTTGCTTATACTCATATTAATGATAAGAGGAATAGTCCCGCAGGAATTTTCCCAACTATTGAAATTTTTGACGTAACGGGAAATATTCCCGGTGTTACAAAAGGAAGAAACTACATGAGTGCCGGTACAGATCCGTTTACACGTAACAATGAAGTAGTAAATAACGTTGCTACCATAACTGATAACTTTACTTATTTCGCTGGCAGACACACATTAACAGCCGGTGGTACTTACGAGTATCAAAAGGTAGGAAACGCGTTTATGGGTGGTTCTGAAAGTTATTATATTTACAATAGTTTACAGAATTTTATTGACGATGCGGCTCCTGCATTTTTCTCTTACACGTACTCTTTGGTTCCCGGAGAGCCAAAAGTATTTTCAGCAAATTTAAAGGTTGGACAATTAGGTGTTTATTTACAGGATGAATTCAATATTAATTCTAATTTCAAGCTTACCTTCGGAATCAGAGGCGATGTACCTACTTATTTAGAGCAACCGAAAGAAAACCCGGCAATCAGCGCATTACAATTTCCTGACCAGGATGGTAAAATGCACAATTATTCAACCGGAAAATGGCCTAATTCCTCAGTACTTTTATCTCCACGTATAGGTTTCAGATGGAAAGTTCCGAATGAAAAAGGACTTACATTACGTGGCGGAACAGGCATATTCACCGGTAAAATTCCATTTGTATTCTTAACAAACATGCCAAGTAACAGTGGTGTTTACCAAAATGGTGCAGTTCTTAATACTCCGGAACAATTAGCAGGTCTCACATTCAATCCGAATCCTGATGCCTACCTATCTAAATTCCCATCAACTATCACAGCAAAAGCACCCGGAAGTTTTGTATTACTAGATCCAAAATTCAAATTTCCCCAGGTTTTCAGGACTAACTTTGGTATAGACAAACAATTAGGTAATGGATTCGCGGCCAGTATAGACATTCTTTATACGAAAGATCTGAATGCAGTTAAAATGCGTAACGCGAATTTAATTGAACCTACTGCAACATTAACCGGAGTAGACAATAGGGGGTTTTACCAAACTGGAATTGCTCCGGCCAGCAAATATGTTAATCCGGACCTTGCAGGTCCAGGCAAAGGTGGAACAGTAATTATCCTTGAGAATACTAAAAAAGGATATTCATTTTCATCAACCGCACAACTTACAAAAACCTTTTCTAAAGGATTCTTTGGATCACTTGCTTATACTTACACTCTTGCAACAGAGGTTAGTTCAAACCCTGGCTCACAGGCAACTTCTGCCTGGCAGTCTATCGTCAACCGGGGTACACCAAATGACGTAGAATTGTACAATTCTGCTTACTCAATCCCTCACAGGGTTGTCGGAAATGTATCTTACAGATTTGAATATGCGAACCATTTCGCAAGTACTATTTCTCTTTATTATGAGGGTGCTGCACAATCTAAATACAGTTATATTATTGGTGGTGACCTTAACAATGACGGAAACAACGCGTCTGATTTGATGTTCATTTACGCAAAAGGAAGCGATGTCCCTTTTGTAAACCAAACCCAAACTATTAGTGGAGTAACATCAGTTAAATACACAATAGCCCAACAACAGGAAGCTTACGATCAATTACTTTCAAATACTCCTTATTTGGATAGACACAAAGGTCAATATGCTGAAAGAAATTCTGCATTGACTCCATGGTTTAATCGTATGGACGCACGCTTCCTGCAAGATTTTTATGTAATGGCCGGAAAGACAAAACATACACTTCAATTTAGTGTTGACGTAATAAACCTTCCGAACTTGCTTAACAAAGATTGGGGAATCAGAGATCTTTATGTGATCAACAATCCTCTTGCTTTAAAATCTTCAGCAGGATCTGCAACACCAACTTACAACCTGGCAGAAGTTACACAGGATGGAGTTAGACAACTAATGACAAAGCCTTTCCAAAAAAGTACTTCATTCAGTACTACATGGGGAATGCAACTTGGTCTTAGATATATTTTCTAAAATCAATTTTAATATTTAATTGCAAAACGCCCCGGGATTTTTTCCGGGGCGTTTTTATTTGAGAGCTATGAGCAACGAGCTGTGAGCTAAGAGCTACCAGCCATTAGCAAAAAAAGCGTTCTAACCTGAAAACTTTCAGATCAAAACGCTTTTGTAATTCACCTTTTCTTAAACCTATTTTCTACTCTAAAATCCATTTTTATTAGACAGCCACATCGATCACCTTCGCCTGCTTTTCTATTTTATACTGTCGTTCCTCGTTAGGCTCCTTTCCTTCCGGATCTCTTTGCATATTCAACCGGCCATTATATTGTGCGCCTAATTCTATTTCAAGGTTGTTGGTCGTAATGTCACCTGCAATTCGGCCGGTCCGCTTGATCTCCAATTGTCCGGCATGCACATTTCCGGTTACCGTACCATATATAATAGCAGATTTTGTATAAATATCTCCTTCGATTATTCCGTTTTCTCCAAGAACAACTCCACTTTCCACATGCACATCTCCAATAACTTTCCCTTCAATTCTGATAATAGATGCACCGGATAATTCACCGGTAAAGGTGTAGCCTTCGCCAATAATTGTAGAAATTTCCTGCTGATTGATGTCAAGTTTCTTTTGCCTGTTTTTCTTTTTAAACATAATTAGTCGAGAGTTAAAAATGATATTGGATT